>JADZFI010000346.1 GCA_020850025.1 Saprospiraceae bacterium | reverse complement strand
GGGATGAAAAAATGTCCGAATAATCAAAGGTTTCCAGATTGCGCCAAAAATCCAGGGTTTCATGCAATTGTGCCACGCTGGAAGCCCCCAGTACAAGTCCGTAAATGCCTGGATGCAATCCGGCATTGATCAGCCCCAAATGGTTCATGGTTTTTACCGGCGGTCGAACAAAAGCGGTTGCCCATTCCGGCAGCAAGGCCTGGATTTTTTCCAGCACAGGAAGTAATTGGCCCGTTTGGCCTCCTCTTGTGACAAAAGTGCTGCCTTGCGGATAATTTCCGTCCAGTTTAATACCGCCGGCATTGATACCGTAGGCAAAAAAACGATGCGGCCCGCCGGCTACATCATGGCGCTGAAGTAGAAGGTACCGCTCCAAATCAGAGTGCAAAACATTGTGCTTCAGCTGAATATCAAAATTCAATCCAAGCTGGGCATTGGCCTGGGCATACAAGTCCGGATGGGCAATGCCGGAGAGGCCTGGCCTTACTCCAAGCTCATGACACAGGCGTTGTAGCGCCTCCAGTGAAGCCTGAATGGACTCCGTTTCGCTCCGGTTGTCCCAATGGATCATCACCACCGACAAGTTATTGCCGAAAAGTCGGTGGTATTCTTCGCTCATCATTTGGAGGAAGGATGGCGTCAGGTTCACCTCCGGCGAACGTATATTGTCCATACTCCCGATTTTCATGGTTATTGCCAGATCCTGAATACCGTGTGCCTCCACATAGGTTTTCAGGATGCGTTCGGCGGCTCGAAAATCGTCCGGATTGCGGTTGATCGGATAATTGGTAGCGCAATCCACCTCCCGACGCCCCGTCTTCAACCAGGCATCCAGTAGCGCAAAAGCCTCTTTCTCCGATACATTCCAGCCCCATTGGGCCGTGCCTAAGATTAATTTTTTACCAGGTACACTCATAAGCAAGGGCAAAGGTCTGATTTGTTGGAGTCTTTCTATACGTTTGTACATTAATTCGCGGCCTACGTTTGACGGCCTACGGCCAACGGCTTGGGTGGGTGAGCCGGGCTCAACGTGAGTTGTCATCCCCGCAGGGGAACTACAAAAGCCGGGCTACTAAGCAAACCCTGACACAAGGGTTGCCGGATATCCCAGCTTGTGTAGTTCCCCTGCGGGGATGACAACTCACTTCGGGCATAAGCACACCGTAAGCCGTCCACCGTCCACCGTCCACCGTAAGCCGTCCACCGACACATGATACACTTTAAAATAGCAGATGAAGCAGACACCCACGCAGTGGCAGGTTTGCTGGCCGCCTTGTTCGAAGAGGTAGGCCATACCCTTACAGCTGAGGAGATCGCCGATCTTTTTCTTCAGTTCGATTCTGATGATCACCAGTCCACCTTGCTGGCATTGGACGATGATGACGACCCGGTAGGGGTCATCACCATTGCTGAATCACTGGGTTGGTATGCCGGTGGCCGCATCGGGGGTATCAATGAGCTCTATGTGGTGCCTGAATACCGCTCCGAAGGGGTAGGGAAGATGCTGCTCGACGCGGCCAAGGAACTGGCAAATGAAAGAGGCTGGGCCCGACTGGAGGTAACCACTCCGGGAGAGGATTATGAAAAAACGCTGCGCTTTTACGAGCGGGAGGGCTTTTTTCCCATCGGCCCAAGGTATAAATACATGGTTTAGCCCTTCGGCTTGCGGCGCTTCAGCACGCGCATGGCGGCGATGTATTGTTTGGCCAGTCGTGGTATGTTCACCCGACTGCTTGACGTGTCGTCGGTCCAGATGACTGGCAGTTCGCACATTTTCAATCCTTTCCATTCTGCGACACTCAGCAGTTCAGTGCTGAAGAACCAGCCGTTGGATACGGCGCCACCCTCCATTAATGCAGGCAGATGTTCTCGTTTCAGCCATTTGAAACCGCACATGCCGTCGGAAAAACGGGTGCCCAGGTATAGTTTGAGCAGGAGGTTGAATACCCGGGAGGTGATTTCCCTTTTCAAGGTGCGGCCAATAACCCGGGATTTTGAATGGAGGCGGGTGCCATAAACCAGGTCAAAACCTTCGGTAGCCAGGGCATGATAGGCTTGCGGGAAATGCCTGAGGTCGGTGGCCAGATCCAGGTCCATATAGCCCACAATATCCGCTTTGCTTTGTCCCCAGGAGGTTTTGAGCGCCAAACCAACGCCCTTTTCCGGAACGGCCACCAGTTGAATTTCAGGGAACTCGTCGGTCAGTGCCGCTGCGATATGACGGGTATTGTCGGTGCTACCGTTGTCGGCAATAACAATACGCCATTGGTGTTCATCCGGAAATTGTTCCGATAAAAACCTGTGCAGTTTCCGCACCTGTTGATCGAGGGTGGTTTCTTCATTGAGAACCGGAATCGTGACGTCGAATGTCATAGCGGCGGCGAAATTACCGGGGTTTTGGCTTTCCGGGCAGTATTGGAGGTATAAATAATTGTACAGATTGCAGGGTTCGGGGTATCTTTTCGCCCTGTTGTGACAAATACGATACTATGAAGAACATTTTCAATCGTTTGGGCCTGGTTTTGGCGCTGTTTTGTTTGTTTGCAATCCAAGAACTTTCCGCTCAAACCAGTATAGGCTTCCGAATTGGATTTTCCGCCAACAATGTGAACCGCGATCCACTCGAAAACAACGAGCCAACGCCCCAAGTCAGGCCGGGAGTCCAGTTAGGCATACCAGTTGAGATCAGGTTAAGTAAATGGTTTGCCTTGCAGCCGGAGTTATTGTTTGCCACCCATGGAGCATTTCAGGATAAGACCACCAAAGATCAACTTTTGGAAACCCGGTTTTACCGTACCTTTCAAATGAATGCATTGGAGCTTCCAATACTGGCCAAATTCAGTGTGGGTTCTGAAAAGTTTCGGGTATCGGCCTTTCTGGGACCGTCAATAGGCTTGGGGCTGGGTGGAAAATTGTTTACCAAGGTAACAGGTACTCTGAGGGATCCTTTCGGGAATGTGATTTTTTCGGAAACCCTGGAATCCTCGCAAAAGTTGATATTTCTGGGCAATG
>JADZFI010000345.1 GCA_020850025.1 Saprospiraceae bacterium | reverse complement strand
TCCTTACCGATGCTTTACTGGCTATTGACCGTTGGATTTTTTCATGGGGTTCGGCCAGCGTCGGAAAGGGGGTGGTGTTGAGGAGGAAGGGATAAATAACCTTGGCTCTCTACAAACCTTAGGCCTCTTGCGAGGCCGGGTGTGCCGAGGTGGTGTCACCAACATTACATGCTACAAAGCTTAGGCCACTTGCGAGGCCATTCCAGGATCTTGTGTATTAATGCAAGATCCTGGAATGGCTCGGAAGGATTGTTTTGCAGTATTCAAGAAGCGATTTACTGCTTAACCAACTTGATGGTTTGGGTGCGCAGACCACCACTGACAAGTGTTGCAAAATAGACTCCAGGCGCGAAATTTTGGCCGAAAACTGCCACTTCTGATTTGGCGCTCAACGACTCCTGGTGAACCAGTTGTCCAATTAGATTGCTAACCTGCAGGGAGGGAAGTTCTGAAGCATTTTCCCAGGAATAACGCAGGTTGAAAGCTCCTGATGAGGGATTGGGCGCCACCAACATGAGTGCAGATTCATCCAATGCGCTATTTATGCCAACAGTACCCGGTACTACCTGGAAAACATCCAGCGCGCCTTCCAGCCAGTTGCCCGGGTTGATATCGGTGACTTTAAATTCAATCCGGATATTATCTGTTAAAGGCGCAGCATAATCCTTCAAATGAATATCGCCGGAGAATTGCCAGGCACTTTGGGAGTTGGAGGGATCCAGTGTGAGTACATTGATGGTTTGGTTGCCCTTCAGGATATTCACTTCCATGCGATCGTTGGCGGGGTTGCCAAGCGTATTGACGTTGAAAAACCAGTAGTAAAAGCTCATGATGGCATCGGAATAGCCCGAAAGCTTCATTACCGGAGAAATCAACGACACAAAGCCATTGTCAACATCATTGTCACCTGCAGCACCGCCACCATTGGCGGTCATATAACATTGGTCGTTGTCGTCCTGGTCCGCATCATTTTCCGGATTCACCATGACGATTCCCTGAAGATAGGTTCCTTCCGGCTCGCCCAGCTCCCAGTCGCCAGCAGCAGCAGTGCCTGAAGCAGTCCAGCCAAGGTCGGTGGCGAAGTCGTCGTAATAGCCTGGGGTTAATTGCAGCGATACCTGGTTTCCGGGTGTAACATTCACGGAACTCACAAGATAGCCCCATTTTCCTGCAGTAGCAGTGTAATTGCCTGCTGGCAGGCATTCCTTAGCAAATTGTCCAAGTGCATTGGTAGTGGCCGTAAATGTATTTGTGGCACTGCTGATGGTGACCTCCACACCTGAAATGGGCGCTCCGGAGATGCCATCTGTAACGATACCTGCAACGCTGAACACCTGTCCGGCATCCATTACAATGTCCATCTCGGTTACCTGTCCGGCTTCAAGCGTAATGTTTACAGTTTTGTCTGGAAATCCGGGGGCAGTGATGGTAGCTGTGAAATTGCCGGGCGTTACCTGGCCGGTTCTGAAGATTCCATCTACACGGGTAGTGACAATTTTTTGCGGGTTGGTTCCACCATTGATTTTTACCGTGGCGCCCAGCAGTGGCAAGCCGTTGCAACCATTGATGACCTTACCTTCAAAGTAACAGGCACGCTTGTAGGAGGGGGTCAGAACGGTAAGTTCTCCCGGTTCAATATCTGAGGCAATGATCGTACCGGAAGGGAAATAAGGAAATGCTCCCCAACAACCTTCAAATTCCAGATTATTGCCTGCATAGGTATCGTATTGCGCTACGGTGATCAGGTTTTGAGGACGATGCGCATCAACGATCAGTACCCCGCTGGTATACCAGGAAGTCACTGCATAATCATTGTGGATATGGGTGTTGTGTACGTAAGTCCCTACCCCATTATTTGGCGAAAGTCGATCGAGTTCACGAATATCAGATGGATCGCTCACATCGTAGGCCGTAAGAAATGAAGGCGCCTTTTCATCGGTAGTGAGCACGTGTTTACGATCGGAAGTAATCCAGGCATTGTGGGCAAATTTTCCGGGCGTTTCCACCGTGCCTAATACCTCCGGGTTGCTTTTATCGGTCATATCAACGATCGACATGATACCGGCGTTGATATGGCAGGCATAAAGCGTGTCGTTATCTACGTAGCCGTCGTGGATATACCCCAATTGCTCAAATCGGCCAACATAGGTCGGGTTGTAGGGATCCTGATTCAGGTCAAAAACCTTGGCTCCACCAGGTGACCAGTTGCCGCCATAGGTGTACAGGTAACCTTTTGTAACGTCGATATGCAGGGCGTGGATTTCATCCATTTCACCAGCAGCAGCTCCATCTCCTGTGTACAAGTGATGATTGAGATTTGGGCTGGGAAGGTTCGACATATCAATGATCTGGATACCGCCACCGGCTTCTGTGACCAAATAGGCATAATGCCGGAATACCTTGATTTCTTTCCAAAGGCTTCCGTTGTTTGGGCCACCTTCTGGAGCCGGGATTTGGACAATTTGTTGAGGCGATGCTGGATTGGTGATATCCACGATAATCATACCGTTGGAACCACCCAGCAGGGCGTATTCCTGTCCGTTTTGCCAATAGCCGCAAATATTGGCCAGTGTTTGCCCCGGGAAGGACATCGTGGACCGGAGCTGCATATTGATGTTTTGAAGTTGGGAATGTGCTGAAAGCGCAAAAAAAAGAAGGAATGCGCTGAAAGAAAGCTTGACAATGTTCTTCATCGGATGACAACAGTAAGGATGGTATACAAATTCAGGGGGCGAACATACTACTGAAATGGTTGCCACTTTGTAATGAAGGGGAATCTGTCTCGCAATGGCAATTTCAATAAGGACTACCCTGTAATTTTTTTCCAAACCTTTAAAAGTTCTCTCTCTTCCTGTTCCCAATTCCAGATTTTGGCGGCCTGAATACAGTTGTTGCACAATAGGTTATACCGCACCGGATCTTCCGATATTTGTTGGACGGCATTGACTACTTCCTCCACCTTCAGTTCTTTAATCAATACTGCAACCTCATATTCCCGGTTAAGCGCCTGGTATTCCGGAAAATCCATGGTCAATACCGGAACGCCCGCCTGTACCGAATCAAAAAATTTGTTGGCCAGTGAATAGTAATAAGACAAACCTTTGTTTTCCAGCAAATTAAGGGAGAGCCACGCCTTGTGGGTGACGTCTTTTAGCGCATCCGGTTTTACATAGCCCAAAAAATAAACCCTGTCGTTAAGGCCATATTGCTCTGCCAATTGCCGGAGTTTGACGGATAAATCACCTTCTCCAGCCAAAACCAACTGAAAATCGGGCAACTGCTGCATGGCCGACAGCATGGTTTCAATGCCTCGACCCTCATTTAAAGCCCCCTGGTAAAGCAGCATTTTACGTCCTGTTGAAGGCGTTTTAGGCATCGGTGAAATATACTTTGGCACATTTCGAATGACTGAAAATTCCATTCCATATACTTTCCGGAAAATGTCAGCAAGCCCCGGTCCTACCGTATATGCGCCTTGATATAGTGGCAGGAATATCCTGGCAACCATCGCCCAGATAGCCTTTACCCAAGGTCGGTTTACCACCTCAGGAACTTCGGTAAAATACTCGTGTGCGTCGAAAATGCGCTTCTTTCTTCGGATCAGGGCTGCCAGACCACCTGCAGGAACGGAATCCAGATCTATGGAGCAAACCGCGTCGTACTTAGCGAAAAGCAAATACATGAAAAGACGCAAGTTGTACACAGCGTAAAAAGCAAATCCTTTCTGAAAAGGCAGCTTGAATCTCAATTGCCGATACGGTTTTTCATCCAGCGAAACGGAGTTGGGCAGGAGCCGTCCCACCAAGGTTACCTGGTACCCATTTGAAGCCAGCGCTGTGCATATTCGGTGCATGCGCTGATCGTAGGTAAGGTCGTTGGTAACGGTCAGCACCACTCTCATGGGGATACTTTTTAAAATTCAAGTAAAGCGGCATACACCATATCAACCGGTAACCCCATGACATTTTGAAAAGTTCCCTCAATTCTGGTGATTTTACAATGCCCAATCCAATCCTGTGCGCCATAAGATCCTGCCTTGTCGTATGGTTCCCAAACACGAAGGTAATAGTCTATTTCTTCATCTGTGAGATCAGAGAACCAGACTTTGGTTACCCCGGCGAACACTTTTTCTTTGTCAGCAGAACACAAACACACGCCGGTAATTACCGTATGCTGGTTACCGGAAAGCGCCCGAATCATCCCGAATGCCTCCCGGTAATCAGCAGGTTTGTTGTAAATTTTGCCATCAAGTATCACCACTGAATCAGCCGCCAACACGATTTCATCGCCGTGGATCAAATGTTTTGCAGCCTCTGCTTTCTTTTGAGCCAGCCAGGGAGCTACTTCTTCCACCAGCATATCCGGGGAGAAAGACTCATCAACATCAAAGGTTTCCACCCTGAAACTGATTCCTGCTTCTCTGAGTAGTTGTGCTCTTCTTGGGCTCTTGGATGCAAGAATTAGCGGGCGGTTGAGTATCATGAAGGATGGAATGGCAATTTTTAATTAATCAACGAACAACTGTCAGGTCACCTGTCTTTTTAACGACGGCGCCATTGACAAGCTCCACCTCGATGGCCCAAATATAAACGCCCGGGTTGACCAGCTTGCCTTTAAAGCGACCGTCCCAGGATAATCCGGAATCTCCCGGAAGCGCATTGCGGGTTTCGTGCAACAACTCTCCCCAGCGATCGGCAATTCTGAATAAGTTAACTTTCCTTATGGCAGGGTTAAAACCGAGCTCGAGCTGTGCGTTGGAGCCATTTCCGCCCATAGCATTCGGAATGTAGATACCCACAAACTCCTCAACATTGATCACCAGGTCGTCTGTGGCAAGACATCCGTT
>JADZFI010000344.1 GCA_020850025.1 Saprospiraceae bacterium | reverse complement strand
GTGCTGGCTATTAAGTTACTGTCTAAATCCAGCATGTGGAAAGTTGGCAAAGTGTCTCCCACGCCAATAAGAGCTGGTTTAGGTACAGGTTTGCCAGTAATAATAGAATAGCCGTCATGGACCAAGGAGTCCAGGTTTATTAAACGTTCAAAGTCAATCGAATCCGGTAGAGCCTTAATTGGAGAAAGTCGCTGTTCAACAAATTGAAACTTTGTCCCAATATTAACCCATTCTCGTTTACAGCGTAAAGTCATATCTGGCAGAGAAATTTCATATTCCTGCTTTATTTGCGATATTTCAGGGTCGCGATCTGTTATTTTCAGTGGATTTGGAGATGTATATGCTCTAGTAATCAAGATATATTCCCCTGATTTTTCATAAAGCGTATCTACCTCAGCATTTGTAAACATATTTAGCAAAAAAGGAGGTCTTATATTTTCAAAAATATAGTTCTGAAAAGCTAACTCAAATAAATGACTCCCACTTATAAATGAATTTACTCCGCCTTTTTCAGAAACGAGCCTTTTTGAAATGCTACGAGCTTCATCATTTATCGTATAGAATGTTTCCCCATCATAGCCTTTTCTGATTTTCGAAGGCATTTCTGTCCAAAACTGCGCTATGCTATCTCTAACATTATGCGATTTAAAAAAATATGTTCGACCGGAATTTTGGGCTGAATCACTATTCATCAATGATTTCCAGGTATATGTGCAATCAAAATATCCATGTTTGATGGAGGCGATTTTTTTATTTAAATCGTCAAAGATCTGCACAGCAACTGTTTGCTGTGCAGATAGTTTGGATAATAAGCAAAGGAGAAAAAATACGAATGATGATCTCATTGCCCATCAATAATTTGAACAGAATCAGCCTGAATGATTACACCTCCTGACCGATAAGCAATTGCCATATCGCAGTCCCCTTCAACCAAACACTTGCATTCAAGGCATCCGTTTACTGTTTCTAATATACATTCTGTGGTACATGGGTCATCCGGATCCGTATTGCAAGTAGGAGGTTCAGTGATTACTCTTTGGGCAGTACCCAAGTCAAAAGGGATATACCAATAGGTTATATTTGATGGAATTGGTAGCGAGTTTCCGGATGGATCCAGCGAAGTTAAGTTATGTAATTTTCTGGGATATTCACCCTGAATTAGTGGCGTTTTTGTGATTTTCACTACATTCCCGTTACGTTGAATTATCAATTGTGCATTTCCTCCATAGCAAATATACGTATCTACATCCCTCTCAAGATTTTTTGGTGTAGATTTCATTTTTACAGTAGATGCATTAACTATTATTCCGCCGTTATCTATTGGAATAGTACGCGCTGGTAAACAAATCCTCATGTCACAATCTGAACAACATCCTGCATCTCCGCAATGCGTCCATTGGCCACCTAATTGCCATGTACATGTTCCTTGGCCATTGCAAGGATCCCCCCCCCGGACTAACTTCTTGAGTTTCACAAAAGCACTCTATATTCCCAGGAGATTCAACTGGATCCCCTCCTAATAGTGGAATGTACCAATTAGTTTCACTGCCTTTTAATAGGGTAATTTTTTTTCCGCTCATATCCTTTTCGATATTTACACTATGTGAAATATAAACACCGGATCTTGTGGAGTAATCTTCACTACATGGTATTGGAATGCTCATAAAGTTTACGCTGTTATCTTTAAAACGTTCTAGAGTCACTTCATAGCACTGACCATTCCCTCCTGTCATTTCAAATTTTTCTACGCTTATTATTTCAGTTAAGTCTTCTTGATAGCAGGAAAAGATCAATAACGCTGCGAGTGCAATATTAATCGTGAGAAGAAAAGTAATTCTGGTTTTTATAAAATGAAGTTTTTGTTTATGATTGAAAAGAGTGCAATTTTGTTTTTTGGATATCTGGAGCAAATTGCAGTTTGAAAATTGACGGTTTTTTACTCAACAAGTGCTGTTTTTTAGGTATTAACCTACTCTTTAATTCCGCAGTTTGAACAAATAAATTTGATACTTCGGAGTTAAATGGTGCCATTTTTATAGTCGACCTATTGGAAATTCACGCTCGCCAGTGCATTCTTTTTTTTTAAATGAGACAGCTTGCAACATCCACCACGCTTGTATTTCCGTTCGTCAGAAATGATGGTTCCGTTCATCGGAAACTATCCTGTCGGGCTTCTGAATCTCAGTGCTCAAAGACGCTTGAAACCTTGCTGCACGGAACCCCCAAAGTTTAGCTCTAAGTTCACCAAATACTCCTGATCGGCATGCCTCCTACTGATACCACAAAGATAATAGCATAGTTTTCAAACTTTTCGCGACATTTCACGCCATTTCGTGTCACTTCGTGCCATTTCGTGCCAACTCCGACCAGCCAAGCTTCTCCTTGGTTTTGCCTGTGAGAGAGGACTGGTTCATCATGAAACGTTTCGTTTATTACAAAAATAAGGTTAGCTGACACCCAAATTTGGCATAGCCGAGTATTGTTTAGTGCAAAGGTGCCGGGGGTATGACCAAAAAGAAATAACACTTTTTGGCAGGAATTCCCCAAATGCTACCTGGTCTTTCACCACTTTTTACGACGAAAAATGCCTCTCCGGAGGGAATCGGAAGGGTATTCCTGGCATTAATGGGTTAATTCGGGTGTTGCTCAGGCAGGGGTTTCGCACAGATTTTACACGAATTTTTCCCCGCAGATCGCACAGATGTTACACGAATTTTTCCCCGCAGATCTCGCAGATTTTCCGCAGATTTCCGCAGAGCGCATTCGGCTTGGTGCCTCGGGGAGGATTTTTCTGCAGCGGAAAGCTACCCAATCCCAAGCCGAACAAGTGCCGGGTTCATTTCAGGTTGATTCTATAGAAGTTATTCGTTTCATTCACCCCAATCCCGATTTGTTCTCGCAAAAACAATCCTGCCTTGGTAGAGAACAGGAAAGGATAACCAGTCAGGTTGAGCGGGATATAGGTAACGCTACCGACAAGGTTCCCTATACCCAGGCCCCAATCTTTTATATCAGGTTCCTGGGTATTGTTGGGGCCTGGCCTAAAGTAACCGGTACAGTAGGATGTGACAACGAATGGTTGGTATAGAGTTAGCCCCATGACACTTGCCCCCTCCCTGGCATGAGTTTGATGGTTGGCAATTTCACAACTCTGAGTATCAATTACATAATAATACTCCCCATCAGAGGGGCTAAGAAAATATTGACGCCCGTTGTAGGTATGAAAATAGGATCGCTTGTATACCCCACCGCGATATACCGGGATTTGTCGAATCAATTTGCCATTTTTTTCAAAGAGAAACAGGTTTTTATGGCTCTCGTCCTTCGCGTTGCGACTCACAAATGCAATAGTACCATCGAACGCTGAAATAAACAGCTCCGACTTCACATGCTGACTATCGAGCGCGGTTTCCCATTGAAGTGTTCCGTCAGGGGAATAACACTGTAGGTGGGCTTGGGATATTTTGGTATCGGGTATATGGCCTTCAAAGGTGGCTACAATCATTTTCTGAGAGGGCTCATAAATAATGTTAGCGTTCCAAAACGCAGTTTTGTTCACTTCAAATAGCTTAATCAGCGTATTGTTTTTTCGTTGGAAAAGCACAAAACGCAGACCGCCGGAAAGTGCCAGATTAGACTTTTGTACTACGCCAAGTCCGTCATCTGATGGTACGAATTCGTCGTGACTTTCTTCCCCATCACTCCCCAAAGAGGACAATCGGCCCCTGGCCAATACGGTGTTAGATAAATTGCGCAACTCAAATTGGTAGGCCAATATACCTCCCTTTGGGCTGGATACCGGTTTTGCCACTGTAAAGTACCGTTGGTTTGGGGAAACGGATATCAGGGATGGATGGTCGAAGTTTAACACCGATTCTTTAGCGCCATCGAACGTTTGGATCTGCCAGCCTTTAGATGTCCATACTTTATTGATGTAGTGATCCATAACCTCGCGCTGGCGCACGGGTGTGAGTTCCACTTCGGGCATCGTATCCTGGGCTAAAGCTTCTGCCGACAGTGAAATATGGAGGATAAAAAGAAGTAGCAGCCTATATATAGATAGAGATATCAATGTTTTTTTCATGTGATAAAATGTTTGGAGGGTAATGTCTGCCGACCACGGATTTTGGTTTCGCACAGATTTCACCCAGATTTTTCGCACAGATTTTACACGGATTTTTCCCCGCAGATCTCGCAGATTTTCCGCAGAATTCCGCAGAACACATTCGGCTTGGCAACTCGGGGAGGCATTACCGGTAGAAATCCGCGTCATCCGTGTTCCAAATAATCCGCGTCATTCCAACACTATTTCAATTTAAGGAAAGGCCGCTCAATCAGTACCCAACTAATGCGGGCAAGCAGGTAGGTACCGGCAAAGGCCAATAAGATATACGCGCTTTGCGCCAGGGCGGGGTGCCAGCCGCTGTGCAGGAGCCAGTCGCCGAAGCCGCGTTTCCAGGCGTATTCAAACATGTGGTGGAATACGTAAAGCCCGTAGCTGTACTTGCCCAGGTGCTGCAAAAACGCGTTTTCACACACGCGCCGGGTGGCGCCGCGCATATCCGGGTTGAGGGCCAGAAGGAGCAGGCAGGCAAAGAGGATAGGGGAGAGGGTGTATAAACGGTGCTCCGTACCCTGAATGAAAATCTGCAAAATTTCCCAGCCGGTCCAGCAAAACAGGATGCGGGCAATCCAGAACTTGTAGGGAATTTTTTGAATCCAGCCGAGGCGCAGGGCCGTAGCCACAAATGCGCCGGCAGTCAGGCCATCCATCCGACAAAAAGTGAAGGTATAGGCCGCCACAGAGAATTCATTGCCTACCACATGGTCGGTCATGTTGCGCAAACCGGTGCCCATGGCCAGCAGTACCAGACAAAGGATGGCCAGTCCGCGCTTTGGCATGTACCGCACCACCAGCGGCCAGAACAAATAAAACTGCTCTTCTACCGCCAGTGACCACAGGTGGTTCAAATTGAACACCTCACTGTGCCAAAGCCATTCGTTTTTCAGGCCCATGGCAATGTTGGGCGTAAACGTGAAAAACCACACAAAGGAATCGTAACCCTGCAAGCGCTCCGGCGCTTTTTCCACGTACACAATGGTGAGCCAGGTCACAATTACCGCGAAATAATACAACGGCAGGATGC
>JADZFI010000343.1 GCA_020850025.1 Saprospiraceae bacterium | reverse complement strand
TGCGGTGCTGGCGGCAGAAATTCTGTTACTGTTTTTGGAAGAGCGCGATGATGAAGTGTGGGACCGAATTGCTGCGCTGGAAAAATACCGCGAACGCTACCTTCGAAACAGCGAAGAAACCCACCGCTCACAGTTGTTCATTAAAATGCTCACCATTTTATCCAAATACCACTACGATCGTGATCGTTTTCTTTCCCGGGCAGAACCCTACCTGACCGAGCTGCGCGCCGCGCCCCTGCAACTCAGCAATCAGGCACATGAGCTGGAAATTGTGCCCTACGAACAACTGATCCAAGCCATTGCCAGGCATCTGAATCGCCGTTGGGGAGGAAAAGGGGAGTTGCCGGAGTTGTTCGTGGCTCTGGTAAGATAATGTTTCGCACAGATTTCACACAGATTCTTTGCACAGATTTTACACAGATTTTAGCTCCAAAGTGATTAAAAATCTGTGTGAAATCTGTGCAAAGAATCTGTGTAAAATCTGTGCGAAACATCTGTGCGAAACATCTGTGCGAAACATCTGTGCGAAATAACATGCTCCTACACCGGGTCCACATCCACTGCCACCTGCACCTGACTCCAGCCGGGTTTGCCCAACATGATTTCGGTGGTTTGCCGGATGAGGCTTTTGGCGCCGCTGATCACCGGGGCGGATTTTTCCAGCTTGAGCATGATGTTCTGTCCGAAGTAGTTCCGTATCCGGGCGATGTTGGGAATGACCGGCCCCAATACACGGTCGCCAAGTTTGGCGCGGAGGGTTTTGGCATAAAAGGAGGCCGCTTCATTTACGATTTTCGGCTCCTTGTGCCGCAGCTCCAAATGAATCAGCCGGTAAAACGGCGGGTATTTGAAGGTCATGCGCTCCTGCATTTCCCGTTGCATAAAGCTGGGAAAATCGTGCGCCAGCACTTCTTTAATGACCGGATGCCCCGGGTCAAATGCCTGAATGAGCACCAGCCCGCGTTTGTTTTTGCGCCCGGCCCGACCAGCCACCTGGGTCAGCAAATGAAAGGCGCGTTCGCCGGAGCGGAAATCCGGGAACTTGGTGAGAGCGTCGGCGCCCAGCACGCCCACCAGGCCTACATTGTCGAAATCAAGACCCTTGGTCACCATCTGCGTGCCCACCAGAATATCCAGGCGTTTTTCTTCAAAATCATTGAGCAAGGCGCTCAGGTTGCTTTTGGTGCCCGCCGTGTCGAGATCCATTCGGCCAATTTTGGCATTGGGCAGGAACAGCTTGAGTTCGTCTTCAATTTTTTCCGTACCAAAACCTTTGAAGGTGATTTTCCCGGAACCGCAGGCCGGGCAAACCTTTGCCGGCTCCTGCACATAACCGCAGTAATGGCAGCGCAGGCGGTGGGTGTGTTTATGGTAGGTGAGGCTTACATCGCAGTGGCGGCACATGGCATTCCAGCCGCAAACCTCGCACTCGAGCATGGGGGCGTACCCGCGACGGTTTTGGAACAGGATGGCCTGTTCGCCGTTATCGAGGGCAATTTGCAGTTGATCAAGCAGAGGTTTGGAGAAAATGCTCTGCATTTGACGGTGTTTGAGCTGCTCCCGCAGATCTATGGTTTGCACCTCCGGCAATTGAAGCCCGCCGAATCGCTCGGGCATTTCCACCAGTCCGAATTTCCCGGTTTCTACATTGTGCCAGTTTTCCAGGGAGGGTGTGGCAGTGCCGAGCAGGGTTTTTGCGCCGTACAAACTCGCCAGAAAAATGGCGGTATCCCGGGCGTGATAGCGCGGCGCCGGGTCGTATTGCTTGAAGGAGGGATCGTGTTCCTCGTCAACGATCACCAGGTCTAATTGTTTGAACGGCAGGAAAAGTCCGCTGCGGGCGGCGAGAATGACAGATTTTCCGGCTGCGGCCGACTTCCAAACCTCCACCCGTTCCTGGGTATTGATCCGGGAGTGGTACACCGAGATCTCGTTGCCAAATACCTTTTGCAGCCGGTGAATGATCTGGGTGGTAAGCCCGATTTCCGGGAGCAGATACAATACCTGCCCGCCATTTCGGATGACCTCACGCATCATTTCCACGTACACCCTTGTTTTTCCGGAGCCGGTAACGCCGTGGAGCAGGGTCACTTTTTTATCCTGAGCCTTCAGCTCTTGTACCGCGCGCTCCTGTTGAGCGCTCAAGGTGTCGGCTTCCACCAGCTCGTCTTCATACCCGCCAAGCCTGCTCACCTCTCTGGCATATTTTTCCAGAATTCCCTTTTTGATCACGGTATTGAGGGAGGCTTTGGTAACATCCGCTTTTTGCAGTACCTCCTGCTTCAGTACGATGGGCTGGCGTTTTTCCAGCGTCAGGTAGGCCATCAGGATTTCCAGCTGGCGTTCCTTGCCGCTCAGGTCAGACATTACCTGGCGAAGCTGTTCCGGCTGACTGCGGTATGGCTCGGCCAGGCGCAGGGCGGTGACTTTCCGGGGCTTGAATTTTTCCTGCAATTCTTCCCGGATAAAAAGCACGCCCTTGTTGAGCAGTCGCTGTATGACCGGGAACACTGTTTTTTTATTCAGGATCTTCCGGGCATCCTCCACCACAATTTCCTGCTGGATATGAAGTCCTTCGGCGATCAAATATTCCTCGTCATCGAGATCGGAGAAGTTGTCGCCGTATTGATCGTTGAATACCAGCCGGGTTTCGCTGGTGAGTTTGAGGTGACCAGGCAGAGCGGCGCTCATCACTTCGCCCAGGGTGCAGCAGTAGTAATCGGCCATCCAGTCCCAGAGCCGGAATTGCTGGGGCGTTACTACGGTTACCTCATCCAGTACGGAAAGAATGGGTTTTACCTCATAATCCGGCGCCTGATGGTGCACGCGTTCCACCAGTCCGCTGTACCGTTTGCTACGCCCGAACTGAACCTCCACCCGCACCCCGGGTTGAATGAGCGCAGCCACCGATTCCGGTACGGAATAGGTGTAAGTGCGTTTGGGAAGGGCGAGGGGAAGAATGATGTCGGCGTACATAGTGCGCATCAATTGAATGGATGCTGCGCACGGGTATCGAAAACTGAAATTATCAGGAGAAAGTCTTCACTTGCTTCGTAAACCAATGCGAGATTTTGAGAGTGGTTATTTTTTTAGGATTTGGTGAATTTCAGATTTTACTTGCTGGTGTGTAAGGGTTTGTTGGTGCTTGGCATTCTCAAATCCTTGGGTTATTTTTCTTTTCTTTTCCTCTGTAATCAGGTCCCACCAGTCCTTTTCGCCTTTAATGGAAGAAAGGAAGGCAATTGCTTGTTGCAGCAAGATTGGATCATCTGTCTCCACGATCAACTTGAGCAAACTGTTTTTCAATTCCAGGACCGACATGATGCAATTTTTTAGCAAAGTTAGGTATAATAGTTTGTAGGTGCAATGTCAAAAATTGGGTACCTGCTTTTGGTTGATTATCCGGGAAAAATGCAAATTAGGTATCCTGTAAATAGTTTCCCTTCAGGCTCATTTCCTACTTTTGCGTTCAACCTGATTTTATGCAACAAATAGACGTCATACTCGGCCTCCAATGGGGCGATGAAGGAAAAGGTAAGATCGTGGATTACTTAGCCACGGAATACGACATCGTAGCTCGTTTTCAGGGCGGCCCCAACGCCGGACATACCCTCAAATTCGGCGGTAACAAATACGTGCTGCACACGGTTCCCTCTGGTATTTTCCGCGAAAATCTCCTGAATTTGATCGGAAACGGGGTGGTACTGGATCCCGTCACCTTTCAGCGCGAACTTCGCTCTTTGGAACAAAGCGGCGTGGATTTCAGTCGCCGACTCTTTGTTTCACGCAAAGCACACCTCATTTTGCCCACCCACCGCTGGCTGGATGCCGCGAGCGAGGCACACAAAGGCAAAGCCAAGATCGGCTCTACCCTGAAGGGGATCGGGCCGACCTATATGGATAAAACCGGCCGGAATGGTTTGCGCATCGGCGATATTGAGTCGCCCTCCTTCCGGGAGCAATACGAGACGCTGAAAACCAAGCACCTGGAGCTGCTCAAAATTTATGCGCCGGTCAAATTCGATCTGGCCACAGCCGAGCGGGATTGGTTTGAGAGCCTGGATACCCTGCGTAAACTCCCGATGGTAGACAGCGAGTATTTCGTGAACGACGCCAGTTCCAGCGGCACACGCGTGCTGGCTGAAGGCGCTCAGGGGAGTATGCTCGACATTGATTTTGGAACCTATCCGTATGTTACGTCCAGCAATACCGTTACCGCCGGCGTTTGTACAGGCCTCGGCGTGGCGCCGCAGCGCATCGGCAAGGTGATCGGTATTTCCAAGGCGTATTGTACCCGCGTGGGCAGCGGTCCGTTCCCAACCGAGCAGGACAACGAAACCGGCGAGTTGCTCCGAAAGGAAGGCATGGAATTCGGCGCTACCACCGGACGCCCGCGCCGCTGCGGCTGGATCGACCTGCCGCAATTGCGCTACACGATCCTGATCAATGGCGTGACCGAAATCTGCCTGACCAAGATAGACGTACTCAATATCTTCAGTGAAATTGCCGCCGCCACCCATTACCAGTACGACGGCAAAACCACCACCCACCTGCCTTTCGATCTTTGCCAGACAGAAATTGAACCCCTGTTTAAAAAATACAAAGGCTGGAACTGCCCGCTCGACGACATCCGCTCCTTCGATCTGCTGCCCACCGAGGCCCGCGAATACCTCGAAGACCTCGAGAATTTGCTTGGAGTGCCATTCAATATGATCTCCACCGGCCCGGAACGGGAGAAGTTGATCGTACGGTAGACGGCTTACGGCCTACGGCTTATGGTGGACGGCCTACGGCTTGGGAGGGTGAGCCAGGCTCAAAGTGAGTTGTCATCCCCGCAGGGGAACTACACAAGCCAGGCTACTAAGCAAACCCTGGAGCAAGGGTTACCGGATATCTTGGCTTGTGTAGTTCCCCTGCGGGGATGACAACTCACTCCGGGCATAACCACATCGTCCACCGTCCACCGTCCACCGTCCATCGTTCACCGTCTACCGTCTACCGTCCACCGTCTACCGTATCATATGAAAGCAACCATCATCGGCGGAGGCATCATAGGTTTGAGTACCGCCTATTATTTGAAGCAGGAAGGCTGGGAGGTGACCGTGCTGGAGCGTGGCGACCTCACGGATGGCTGTTCCTTTGGTAACATGGGCTATTTGTCGCCCTCGCATTTTGCGCCGCTGGCGCAGCCGGGGGTGGTGAGTCAGGGTATTTTAGGGATGTTCCGACAAACAAGTCCGTTCTATGTACGCCCGGCACTGAGTCGGAACCTGCTGGACTGGGGCCTGAAGTTCGTGCGCGCCTGCACGGCCGAGCACGTAGCGCGCAGCGCCAAACCCATGGCGGAGCTGCTGCTGTTGTCCAGATATCTCACGGCAGCATGGCAAAACAGCGGGGAAATGAATTTTGAATACGCGCAAACCGGCTGTATCAACTACTTCCAAACGGCAAAATATGAAAAAGGGGAGCTGGAAAATGTTCGAATGGGACATGACCTCGGACTCAAAATCAAGGTCCTGGACCGCGAGGAGTGTCAGGCCATGGAGCCCGAGCTTCAGCCCGAGGTGCGTGGCGGCGCCTGGTATCAGGACGATGCCATGTTGTATCCCAACGAGCTCATGCGTCAACTCACAGCCCTGCTTGAGCAACGCAGTGTGACCATACTGCGAAACGCCGAGGTAAAGGGCATCCAAAAGCAGCAGGGGAAAATCAGCTCGGTGCAATACCAAACCGCCGGCGAAACCAGAACCATTCAATCCGATCTGTTTGTACTGGCTGCCGGCTCCTGGTCGCAACCTGTAGCGCGTATGGCCGGCGAGTACCTGCCCATGATGCCCGGCAAGGGATATTCCATGACCGTGGATACCGAACATCAGGCCCTCCGCCAGCCCTGTATTCTGCTGGAAGCCAAAGTGGCCATCTCCCCCTGGGCCAAACGCCTGCGCATAGGCAGTACCATGGAGATTGGGGCGGTGAACGACCGTATCCTGGTGCCACGTGTGCAGGGCATCCTGGAGGCCGTTCCACGTTTCTTCCCGGCTTATGCCAAAGATGCTGCTTTCCAAAAGCTCTCCCATCCGGATATGCTGCGCAAACACCTGCGCGAACAGGTCTGGTACGGATTCCGGCCTTTATCTGCCGATGGCCTGCCATACATCGGTTTTGCGCCTAAAACGGACAATTTGATGATTGCCACCGGCCATGCCATGCTTGGTTTAAGCATGGCGGCGGCTACGGGTAAGTTGGTGTCTGAAATGGCATCAGGCAAGCCTACGAGTATGGAGGTTGGGGCGTTTGGGGTGGGGCGGTGATTTTTGGGCGTACTTGAGTGAAGAATACATTAATTAAAAGGAAATGACAAGCCAAAAGCCCGGTTTCAACGGTATCCCTCAGCTATCTCCTTTCCTACCATCACCACCGCCATACTCCTTACCTCATCCACCAGCACTGTTTTAAACGGCTCCAGCAGGGTCAATCTATGCTGTTTCAATAGCCTGTCCAGGGCAGGGCGCGATAACAGGTAGCGATCGCTTCCGTCAGGCAAATGATAGCGGCCCAGGCCCAGGTCTTGCAGGTTGTTGCCCATGCCGGCTGTGGTGGTCATGCGTATAAAAAGGGTCCCGCCAGGCTTCAGCACCCGAACCATCTCAGCAAACATGCGCTCAAAATGCGCATGACTTGCGGCAAAATGCAGTACCGCACTGCTGATCACGTGCTGGAAAAAACCGTCAGGAAAGGGCAGGGCATCTACTTCGGCTGCCACTATGCGCTCTGCAGGTAAGTCCGGGTAGCAGCTTTTCAGCACACTCAGCGCTTCCGGGTTCCGATCCGCAGCATACACCTCAAAGCCCTGATGCACAAAATAATGCAGGTTGCGGCCAGCGCCGGCCCCCGCATCCAGGATTCGCTCGCCAGGATGGTAGCGACCCTTCATGATTTGATCCAGAAGGTAAATATCGGTATTGCCGGTGAGGGTGGAGAGGGGATTCATGGGTGTGGGTGCTTCGCCGGCATCAAACCGGCAGTCTTAATGTGTGGGGTGAACAGGATGCGGGACACGCCCTAAATTACCCAATACGCTATGAACATGATCAATTTCAGGTAAAGGATATATGCCAGGGCAAAACAGGCCAAAAATAGTATCGATTTTATCATCAGGGAAAGCCAACTCCCACCATAAAAATGGCGCGTGGCTATTAAGTGAAACGGTAATAACGCCGCCAGTAGCATCAAAAGCAGCGTAATGCCATGCACCTTAATGAGCACCAAAATAGCCACACCACATACCATCATAAATAAGATAAAAAAGGCAAACCAGTGCGTTGCAAAAATAATATGGCATAAAAGCAGTCGGTTTTGTTTGTAGAATAAGCCCCAAAAGACCAAGCCCAGAAACGGGACGAATAAATAGAGCAATCCCTTGGTGAGGTTGCTGATCTCTATATCCATTTGGGTGATAGCGGCATCTACGCTCATGCCCTTGTTTGCAGCATAAGTATCTACCCAGGTCTTGATCGGTAGTCCGTTCCACAGGTTAGTGTCTGAATCGTAAACGAATGCCAATCGAGGGGCAAAAGCATCATTGCTGCTAAAAACCAGGAAAAAGACGAGGTTGACCAGCAAAAACACCTGCAAAGGCTTGATGTACCGGCTTCTGCGCCCCGTGACATATGCCTCCGATAGTGCACTTGGCCGGGTCAACAGCAAACGAATGGTCCGGAAAAGTTTGGAGTCGAGATGGGTAAAATCTGCCAGTAGCGTTTGAGCATAATACCGCAGGCTTAAATCGCTGGCAGCAATTCGTTTTTCGCCACAGGAATGGCAAAACTGCCCAACAAATGCAGCGCCACAGGTTGGACAGGATTCGGGCGGGGTCTCACTGACATGAACGCCCTGCGACTTTTCAGGTTGCTTAGATGAGAGCATGTGGCAAATCTACGAGTTATCTGCTATACTTAACGCTGACCACCATACGGAGAGCTACCGTACCTGGGTATATCCAACTTCCTATGGACAGAGCCGCTCAACCAGATCACCTTCGTTCATCTGACATACCTGGCTGAAAATGCCAGTGAGCATCGGCAGGGCGCTTCCTGGGAGGGGCCTCACACCTAACTCCTACTCCCAAAGCCCCCGCTCCTCCTGATAACACCGAAAAAGATCGACAATAAAATGCAAGCGGTCTTCGAGCCTAGCCCAGTCCAGGGCGGCGGTGTCCCGCAGACTGTCGGGCGTAGGATCAATCCGGCTCAGCAGGCTGAGCAGGTCCGGGTGGTTCAGGGTCTGCAGATTGGGCGGATAGGCGGCTTTCAGGTCTTGCCCAAGCCGTAGCCGC
>JADZFI010000342.1 GCA_020850025.1 Saprospiraceae bacterium | reverse complement strand
GGACTGCAATACATTTCAACCGGGATTGAAACGGGTTTGACATACCCTGCACTAAAAAATGAAGAATCCATGGTCACTTTCTGTGCGGTAGCGCGGAGTTGTAAAAAACAGAAAGCGGTAAGAAGTAGCAATAATCTGTTCATAGGAGCGAATTTGATGAAAATAACAGCACAAATGTATCCGACCGTATGAGCTGAAAAAATAACACTTTTTCCTTGTCTTTCCCAAATTCAGCCCTTCTGCTGTACAGCCTGCGCATCAGTTTACTGGCTAAATATGGTCTCATATTAATACCATCCCGCCTCTCCACGAAGCCCCGAAAATCATCCACACCACTCCACAGAATAAAAAAACCTTGATTTCCAATATTTTCCCCTACCTTTGACCCATCCTTCGGGGTAATTACTTTTCATTTTTCAATTTTTTTAGTATGCAACAAGGAACTGTCAAGTTCTTCAACGAAACCAAAGGATTTGGTTTTGTTGTTAACTCCGCCACTGGTGAGGAGGTTTTCGTTCACGTAAGCGGCCTCGTCGACAAAATTCGCGAGGGCGACAACGTAACCTTCGAAACCAAGCAGGGTAAGAAAGGTTTGAATGCAGTCAATGTTCAGCTGGCATAAGCCGCTGAATTAATTAGACATACGATTCAAAGACTCCGTCGGGTACCCGTCGGAGTTTTTTGTTTTCGGGAAGCTCAGAAAATATACTGTGATTAGAGTGATTTTGATGATTTGATTGATGTAAATGCCTGATTTCAATATGATTTAAAACCACTCTCGTTCAAAACCACTCTGCGTTGGCCATACATTCAAGTCCGAAAAAAGGAGCATATCAGGGATGCCGGTAAACCATATATTTAGTACCCCAATATGCTCCTTGTATGGTAATGTCCAATATTATTCGATCTCGATAGACTCTACCAATACGCCGTTATCATCGTATGTAAAGGTGATACCAATGGCATATTCATCGCCAAAAAAGGCGCTGGAGGAAGCAGGTTCTCCGTAGGCAGCTTTTACCTCAGTTTTAGTGCTCCCAATACCAATGCCTTTTTCAGTTTTCCCGTCAAATGGGGCAGAAAGATCAAGACTTTTGATTTTCATTTGTGCATTGAAGGTTTCTTCCGTGGTAGGCTCGCAATATACAATGACACCTTTTGAGAAATAGGTCAGAAAGTGATTGTATTGCGACCCAATCGAACCATAAGAGGGGGCAACGGTTCCGTACAGATCAATGGCTTTCTGGGCTGGATCGCCGATCTTAATGCCCGTGATGCCCTCCCCGGGGGTGATTAATGAAACAGCGGGTGTCGGATCACCGGGATCCGGATCATCCTTTTTGCAGTTGGACACGAGAAGGATTACACCAAACAGCGCGGTGTACATCAGTAGTTTTGTTTTTAACATGATTGAAAATGAGTTAATTAAGTGGTGTCTGGTGAAATCAATGCAGGAATGGTTGATAATAATTACCAGTACTTTCCAAGATCGGGGTAAAAATATGCTTAAATGACATCACAGATAACAATATTTCAAAGTGTCCACGGTGTCATCCTTTGGCAGTTCGTATGTTTACACAAAGTTTTATGTTATGCTGCGACTGCTATTGTTTGCTTTAGTTTTACAAACATATTTCCACAAAGTCATAGCCCAAGCCGATATGGAGAAGTTGTTCCAAACACAACTGATCATGGCGGAAGACGGCTCCACGGTCCAGTTTCCGGAAGGGAAATTCCAACTGTCCAACACCCTCTGGCTGGACGGCAAAAAAAATATCACGCTCCGCGGCGCCGGGCAGGGTAAAACCACCCTTTCCTTTCTGAACCAAAAACAAGGAGCAGAAGGAATCAAAATCACCAATGCACAAAATATTGTCATTGAACAACTTACCGTAGAAGATGCCAAAGGCGATCTGATCAAGACACAGCAGGTAAAAGGACTGGACATCCGGGATGTAACAGCGCAATGGACAGGCGAGCCCAAGGCTTCCAATGGTTCTTATGCCTTGTACCCGGTGCAGTGCAGCCTGGTGCGTATTGAACGCTGCACCGCCATTGGCGCCTCCGATGCCGGCATTTATGTGGGGCAGTCCGACTCCGTTTGGGTGACCGACTGCGTTGCCAAATGGAATGTGGCGGGTGTTGAAATTGAAAATACCACCAACGCATGGGTCTGGAAAAACAAGGCATACGACAACACAGGCGGCATCCTGGTATTCGATTTGCCCGATCTGCCCAAGAAAAGTGGAGGGAATGTGTTCGTTTACGATAATCTGATCACCCGCAACAACTACCGCAATTTTGCCCCTCCCGGCAATATTGTAGGCAAAGTGCCCCCCGGAACCGGCGTCATGATCCTGGCCACCAACGGGGTGGAAGTGTACCACAACAAAATCTGGGACAACAAAACAGCCTCCACAGCCATTGTGAGCTATTACATCACCGAAACTCCCATCAAAGACAAAGATTACATTCCATATCCTTCCCGGATTTACATCCACGACAATCTGTATTCCATGGGTAAACGGAAGCCCACCTGGAAACACCAACTAGGCTTTATCCTCTGGTGGAAATTCGGCAAAAAAGTGCCGCATATCCTGTACGATGGTATTCAGAATCCCGACTGGCTGGATGCTGACGGTGAGCTGAAGCCCGGGTACGAGATTTGTATCCAAAACAATGAAAACGGCACATTCGCCAATATCCGGGTAGATAAACTGGGTTTGTTGAAAGGAAAGATCAGTAAAAACAAACGTCCCTATGATTGTAGGTTTTAAGCTCCGAATTGGCCTGATAATAGGCGTATTGCTGCTTTTTCAGGCATTTTCGTTCGATACGGTTTCCGCCCCCCGGCAAAAACTCTCGGAATATGGCTTTTTCAATGGCGCTCTCGCCGATCTTCAACCGGCTGAAGGCGTATTTCCATACGAGGTAAATGCCCCGCTTTTCAGCGATTATGCGGAAAAAGCCCGTTTTGTGTACCTGCCGGAAGGAGCCCGCATGCAATATCACCCTGAGCGTTCCTTTGCCTTCCCGGAAGGCGCCGTTATCATCAAAAACTTCTTCTACTGGAAGGATGCCCGTCGGCCGGAACTGGGTCGCGACATACTGGAAACCCGCTTGCTGATCAGGGAAGCTACCGGCTGGAAAGCTCTGGAGTACCTGTGGAACAAGGAACAAACCGAGGCCACGCTCGAAGTGACCGGCGGCAGTTTCCCGCATCAATGGGTGGACGCCAAAGGCAAGAAGCAGGAAATTGAATACATCGCTCCCAACCTCAATCAGTGCAAAGGCTGTCACTCTTACGACGGGCAGTTTGAGCCCATCGGGGTCACGGCGCGTCAGCTGAACCGAGTGGACCAGGAAGAGAACCAGCGCCTG
>JADZFI010000341.1 GCA_020850025.1 Saprospiraceae bacterium | reverse complement strand
TTAATCACACGAATCACATCAATCACAGTCCTTTATGGTTTCGGTAAGTGATGCAAAAAGGATGATTTACGGGAGTACCCCATCTATGGCTTCTGAGCGTCTGCCTTTGGCAGATGCGCTGGGGAGGGTGTTGGCGGGCCCGGTGTATTCCCCTATGGATATGCCACCTTTTGCGCAGTCGGCCATGGATGGCTATGCTATTCGGTTTTCAGAGGCAGGGATGCCGCTTAAGGTAGTGGGAGAGGCGCCGGCAGGGGTAGCGTCTCTGGCTTTGGACAAGCCGGGAACGGCCTTGCGCATTTTCACCGGGGCGGCCATGCCTGATGGCGCCGACACAGTGGTGATGCAGGAAAAAGTGCGACTCTCAGACGGATTGCTTCATCTCGAAGATCCTGATTTGAAAGCCGGCGCGAATGTGCGGCCTCGTGCCTCACAGACGGCTCTGGGCGCCCTGGTTTTGCCAGCAGGTGCTCAGATGGGGCCGGCAGCCATCGGATTGCTGGCCGGACTTGGTATAACGGAGGTGACGGTTTGGTCAAAGCCGAAGGTGGGGCTCATCATCACCGGAAAGGAGCTTGCAGCACCGGGGGCCGATTTGGAGCCCGGGCAGATATATGAGAGTAACTCCTTTACCCTCAGGGCCGTGTTGCAGGAACTGGGCATTCGCCCGGAGCTGGTGTTCCGCTGCGATGATGTGGAATCGGAAATTATCCAATCTTTGCAAACCGCTCTGGAGCAATGCGATGTGGTGCTTTGCACCGGCGGCATTTCCGTGGGCGATTATGATCTGGTGAAAAAAGCCATGGAGCCATGCGGGGTAGAGACGGTATTCCACAAAGTGAAACAAAAGCCGGGCAAACCGTTGTTTTTTGGCAAAAAGGGAGAAAAATGTGTGTTCGGTTTACCGGGCAATCCGGGCTCTGTGCTCACTTGTTATTATGAATACGTAGAGCCGGTCCTGCTGCGCATGATGGGCCATACGGGCTCCTTTCCGCGCAATACGCGCAAAATACTGACCGAAAAGGTGACGAAAAAAGCCGGGCTTACCTGGTTTTTAAAAGGAAAAATCCAGGGCGATCAGGTTGTTCCCCTGCACGGGCAGGAATCCTACAAAATGGACGGTTTTGCCCTCGCCGATTGCCTGATCGTTCTGGACGAGGCCGATGTCCTGGTCGAAAAAGGCCAGTCGGTGGAAGTGCACCTGGTTACCCCAATCTGATATGCAACCCGACCTCTACCTGCTTTTCTACGCTTTACTGCTTTTGGTAGCCTTTTTGTATGCCTCCGTGGGTCATGGAGGGGCAAGCGGTTACCTGGCGCTGATGGCCCTGTTCGGGTTTGCTCCGGAGGTGATGCGCCCTACTGCGCTGGTGCTGAACATTTTTGTGGCAGGCATTGCGTTTTACTCTTATTACCGTGGCGGACATTTTTCCTGGAAGCTTTTCTGGCCCCTGGCCGCTGCTGCAATACCGGCAGCTTATTTGGGCGGACTGATTTCCACGCCCACCAGTGTGTACAAACAGTTGTTAGGCCTGCTGCTGCTTTTTCCAGCCATACGTTTTTTACTGCCGCTGGAGGCCCGCGACATTCCCGCTAAACCTCTGCACCTGGCCGGAGCTTTGCTCATGGGCGCCGTGATCGGGCTTTTGTCAGGCATGATCGGTATTGGCGGCGGCATTATTTTGTCGCCCATACTCCTGCTCCTGGGCTGGGCGAATGTGAAACAGTCGGCTGCGGTAAGTGCCCTGTTCATTGTGGTCAATTCGGTGGCCGGTTTGGCAGGTCAGCTCCAGAAAGGAGTTGATTTCAGTGGGGAAATGGCGCTCATGGTGGGCGTGGCCCTGATCGGCGGACTGGCCGGCGCCTGGGCCGGCGCTTTCAAGTTTCCGAATAAATGGTTGAAGATCAGCCTGGCGGTGGTACTGTTGATTGCTTCGTTGAAGTTGCTGTTTACCTGATATATTTACCCATTATTACGGCATGAACTTTCTGAAAAAAACAGCATCTGCACTTTTTCACACTGGCTCGCCGGAGCCCCGGTTGGAGCAATTCAGCCTACGTTCTGAAGCGTTGGGGAGAGAATACCTCATTGATGCTTACTTACCCGGCGGGCACGCCAAAAGCAGGGACGGCAAATATCCATTTGTGCTTTTCAACGATGGTCAGGATCTGCCACGCATGGATTTTCAGCGTATTTTACAAAAGCTGATGGAGGGGGAAGAATGGCAGCCGCATCTGATCTTTGGGGTGCATTGCAATGAGCGCAGAACCAAGGAATACGGCACGGCACGGCAAGCGGATTACAAGGGGCGGGGTGATTTGGCGCCGGATTATACCAAATTCATCCTGCAGGAATTATTGCCTCATTTGCGCTTGCGTTTCCCCTTGTCTGATCGCCCGGAGGAGGCTGCCATTGCGGGGTTCTCCCTGGGGGGCTTATCGGCCTTCGATATTGCCTGGACACACCCGGAGGTGTTTGGCGCTGTGGGTGTGTTTTCCGGTTCGTTCTGGTGGCGTTCTCATGAAGTACGCCCGGAAGACCCAGATGCCGACCGCATCATGCATGATATTGTAGAAAAGACCGACCTTTTTGACCCGCACCAGCGTTTTTGGTTTCAGTGTGGCGCCCTGGACGAAACCGACGACCGCAACCACAACGGCGTCATTGATGCCATAGATGACACCCTTGATATGATGAAAGCCTTGCGCAACAAAGGGGTGCCGGATTACAACATACGATATCTGGAGCTTCCGGAAGGCAGGCACGAGCCGAGTACCTGGGGCCTGGCTATGCCGGATTTTCTGCGGTGGGTGTAATGCTGTAGAGGTTTTCCCGCGGATTGTTTCGCACAGATTTTACACGGATTGTTTGCACAGATTTTACACAGAAGGAGGTGAAGTGTTGTTTCCCGCAGATCTCGCAGATGGGCCGCAGATTTACGCAGAATGGGTTCGAATAATTGAATAAAATCCTTGCCGAAGGCAATCCCAAAATCCGTGTCATCCGCGTTCCCCCAATCCGGGGTATCCCAAAATAAAAACCGCCCTCCTGAAATCAGGAGAGCGGCCTATCGTCACTTTTCAAAACCTTCAAATGTAGAGTACCGGCGCTTAGGCTTCCATGCCTGCTTCCTGTTCCACGAACAGGTTTACGCCGGAGTTTTCACAGGATTGCATCCAGCCATGCACATCGGGCACAAGTCCCATGCGGAGCTGGTTGATGTGTTGTTTGAGTCGGGTGCCTACCGGGCGATGGGTTTCGTCTACCGGAGGTAGTTCCAGTTTGCGGTCGCGCCAGGTAATTTCGCTGATGTGGCTCACAACTGCGGCAGTACCTGCACCGAAACACTCCTGAAGGGTACCGCGCCAGTAAGCATCGGCAATTTCTGCAATGCTCAGCAGGCGGTCTTCCACGGTGTAGCCCCATTCTTTGAGAAGGGTTACGAAGGAGTCGCGGGTAACACCGCGCAGGATAGTGCCGGTAGTGGCAGGTGTAACCACCTTGCCATCGATCACAAAGAAGAGGTTCATGGTACCTACTTCCTGTACGTATTTCTTTTCCACAGCATCCATCCACATCACCTGATCGTAGCCGGCAGCTTTGGCGCGCTGGGCCGGGAGGAGGGATGCGCCGTAGTTACCGGCGCATTTAGCTTCGCCTGCGCCACCCTGGGCAGCGCGGGTGAAAACTTCCTCGACCCACAGTTTAATGGGTTTCGGGTAATAGGGGCCTACTGGTCCTGTGAATACCAAAAAGCGGTAATTCTCAGACGTGTGCACACCGAAATATTCGTCGGTGGCAAACATTAATGGGCGGATATACAGGGCATGGTCGTCGCCGGCCGGAATCCAGTCGCGGTCGAGATCAACCAACATCTTTAATGCCTGAATGAACAAGTCTTCCGGGATTTGCGGCATACACATGCGCTCGGCCGATACATTGAAACGGCGGGCATGCATTTCCGGGCGGAAAAGCATAGGCTCTCCGTCGGCCAGGGTAGCTTTCATTCCCTCAAAAATACTTTGACCGTAGTGCAGTGCCAGGTTTGCTGGTGAAATACTCAGATTGGCAAACGGCTCAATGCGAAGATCCGTCCATTGTTTACCGTCGAAATCAGCGACGAACATGTGGTCGGAAATTACTTTCCCGAATGGAATGTTGCTAAAGTCAACAGAAGAAAGTCTGGACTGGGTGGTCGTTGTAACTTTGACCGGATACTTTACAGCCATTGTAGAGGGAGTTGACTAAGGGTGAATGAACGCCACAAAGGTACTTATCTTTGTGACAACCGGAAAAATTTTATTCTAAAAAGTCCAAAAAAATTACGGGTGAAACAAAATAAATATTTCTTTTGTTCGCCTTTTTTGCGAAATAATATTCTTTCAGGGTCATTTTAACATTTGCGCCCAGGCACATTGACAACTGTTTCAACATGAAAATGAAAAAACTAGCCGCACCCAATCTTTTGATTGCCTTTGCATTATTGCTTGGCAGCGTCCTCTCCAACGCTCAAAACAATGCCTATCGCCGGCCCCCGGCCGATGTGGCGGCCATTGTGGAGGCAAAACCCACCCCACAGGTGAGCATGAACCCCACGCGTGATGCGCTCATGCTCACAGATTACAACCCCAATCCCGGCATCACCACCCTGGCAGAGCCTTTTCTTAAACTCGGTGGCCTGCGTGTCAATCCGCAAATCAATGCCCGACAGCGCATCACCGAATTTACCGGAGTCACCGTTCAATGGTTCCAGACAGGCAAATCCGTAACCGTTGAAATGCCTAAAACGGGTCGACTGGCAGGTATCCCGTCCTGGTCGCCCGACGGCAAACGCATCGCCTTTGCGGTGGATGTGGCCGATGGCGTGCAGCTCTGGGTTGCCGATGCCACCACCGGAAAAAGCAAACGCCTGGGCAATTTCTACCTCAATGATATGCTGGGTAGCTCCTTCCTCTGGATGGAAGACAGCGACCGCATTTGCGTGCGCAGCATCCCTGCCGGCCGTGGCCCGGCGCCCTCGGCTACCGTGGTACCCACCGGACCCGCCATCGAGGAAACCTCCGGCAAAGTATCGCAGGTGATGACCTACCAGGATCTTCTGAAAAACGAACACGATGAGTATTTGTTCGAATATTATGGCAGCAGCCAGTTGTTGATCATCAGTGCCAACAGCGGCAAAACCCAGCAGCTCGGCGGCCCCGGCCTGTACACCATGATGAATTGGTCGCCCGATGAACGCTATGTGCTCGTTACCCAGCTACGCAAACCCTTCTCTTACCGGGTGCAGTACAGCAATTTCGCCCGCAAGACAGAGATTTGGGATCAAAACGGTAAAGCTGTTCGCACCGTCGCTGAATTTGGCGTTACCGACGAGATCCCGCGTCAGGGCGTGGTAACAGGCCCGCGCTCGGTGGAGTGGCAGCCGCTGTACGACGCCCGCCTGGTTTGGGCCGAAGCGCTCGACGGCGGTGATCCGAAGAAAAAGGTGGAGTTCCGCGACAAATTGATGCTGCTGGATGCCCCGTTCACCGCAGCACCCCGAGAAGTGCTCAAAACCAAACACCGCTACGCCGGATTCGAGTGGATGGCCTCGAAGGACGCCGCTTTACTCACCGAGTTCGACCGCGATCGGCGCTGGTACACTATTTATTACCTGAATTTGCAGCAACCCACAGTGAAAGACACGCTCTTCGATTTGAGTACGAACGACGATTATAATACGCCCGGCGACCCGGTCATGGACCGTCTGCCAAATGGCGATTGGGTGATTGCACAGGATGGCGACTGGTTGTATTACGATGCTCCGGGCAATTCAGACGAGGGGCAGTATCCGCGCCTGGATAAAATCAATATCAAAACCGGAGAAAAGCAGACCCTTTTCAAATCGAAGGATAAAACTTTTGAGGAGTTCATTGCCTTTGCCGGCAAAGACCGCAGCCAGTTTGTAACACGCTACCAGAGTAAAACCGAAGTGCCCAATTTTTATCTGGTGGGTTTGAAAGATCAGTCGCGCAAGGCGCTCACCATGTTCACGGATCCGGCCCCGCAGCTCACCGGTATTGAAAAGCGAGTGGTGAAATACACCCGCCCGGACGGTGTGCCGCTTTCCGGCACCCTTTATCTGCCGGCCGATTACAAGCCCGGTCAGAAACTGCCGCTGTTCATGTGGGCTTATCCGCTGGAATACACTGACAAAAGCACGGCCGGGCAGGTGCGCGTTACCGACAACACGTTCACCTTCTATCGGAATGACTCACCTTTGTTCATGGTGACACAGGGCTATGCGGTTTTGATGGATGCCACCATTCCAATTGTGGGCGATCCGGAAACCATGAACAATACCTTCCGCGAGCAAGCCACCGCCTCCGGCCGGGCAGCCATCGACTATCTCGATTCGCTGGGCATCATTGACCGCAACAAGGTGGGTGTAGGTGGCCACTCCTACGGTGCTTTCATGACGGCCAACCTGCTGGCACACAGCAACGACTACGCCTACGGCATTGCCCGCTCCGGTGCTTACAACCGTACCCTGACGCCTTTCGGGTTCCAGAGCGAGCGCAGAAACTTCTGGGAGGCCAAGGATATTTACATGAATGTTTCGCCGTTCAACTATGCCGATCAGATCAAAAAGCCGCTGCTGATCATCCACGGCGAAGCCGATAACAACCCGGGCACCTTTACCGTACAAAGCGAGCGATTGTACCAGGCTATCAAAGGCACCGGAGGCACCGCCCGACTGGTGCTGCTCCCCCACGAGAGCCACGGCTACCGTGCCCGCGAAAGCGTCCTGCACGTGCTGTCAGAAATGTTCGATTGGGCCGGCAAGTACGGCGGGCCGGCAAAACCTTAATTGTTGGACGTTGGACTGTTAGACGATGGACATTGGACTTGCGCTCGGGCTAAATGGTCATACCGGCTTCACCGAGTCCAAGTCCAATGTCCATCGTCTAACAGTCCATCGTCCAAAAGTCCAAAGTCCATCGTCTTATTTCCGTTCCACCCCTTCTCCGCTGATGAGATGGCCGAAGCAGAGGGCATTGGCGAACAGGCGATTGGTGCCGTACCAGAATGCCCGGAAATTCGGATCGCCGGGGAAGCAGATGATCTTACCTTTCCCCTGGCCGCATACCACCGCTGCGGCGGCGCCTGCGGCCAGGGGTTTTTGTTTGGGGTGAACATAACCGGCCAGGAGTGGGTTGGAGGACAACACCACCGGCGTGGCGTACGGGTTTTTAGCTGTTTCCACAAAGAGGTTTTCGGTCAGGAACACCGGCAATTTCCGTCGGGAATAGCCAAAACACAGCGGGTGTGTGAGGTCCAGCTCCGCTTCAAAAATAGAGCCCGGCATGTTGCGTGCGCCGCGGTCTTCCGCAATCTGGTTGTAGGGCCGGCGGCCGGGGCTGTTCTCCGGCACACTGCGAAATTCCAGCGCAGCCAGTCCGGAGGTTTTCAGCCAGCGAAGAGCGCTACCGGTGGCAATAACAGTGCCGCCGCTTTGGGCAAATTGTTTCACTTTATCGGCTGACAGGGAATTGTAGTTGCCGTCGGGGAGAATCAAAACGTTGTATTTCTCCAGATTGACGGCATTAAAACGCCCGGCATCCACCTGGGTGAGGGGAATGTTGTAGCGCGTATCCAGCAGATGCCAGATCTCGCCGGCCTCCGCCACATTGACGCCATCGCCGGTGAGCATCATGACCCGGGGCATGCGCACCACGGGGAATTTGCTGCTGCCCAGATCAGGGCCACCGGAAGTAAGGCCGTTTTTCAGAAAATAAGGTGGAGGCATTTGCGGGTTGGCATCAATGTTCTCCACTGCTCTGCGGTCGAGGTCTTTGGGGGCCGTTAGCGACTGCCGGTCGGCGGGTACTACCAGAGAGCCGGCCTCGAAATGCTCGCCCTCCGCGTCAAAAGGTTCCATGGCAACGTGGACCCTGTACCCTACCTGTTGCAGTTTGTACAGAATTCTGGGCATGTCGTAACCCGGATTCTTGTACACGAAAGCATAATGATCTTTCAGAGAAGGGATAAAAGAAGAGGCTAAGAGGTCAATTGCGAAGTCTTCCTTTTCCGGCGTTTTACCATAAACGGGCGCCCAGTTCAGACCAAAGGCGTCCGGCAGGGTCCAGGCAGAGATGTCGTAAAAAACACTGTCCTGAAACTCGGTTTGGCGTTCAAAAATGCCTCTGATCAGGCGGTACTGCGGCTGTTCGCAGGGAACAAAAATGGTTTTGCCTTTGGGAAATGTCATCCCGTTGATGGTCAGATCACCTTTTACACCTATCGTTCGAATCTGGTGCTTCCTCAGCAGGTTCAAAAAGGTGGAGGAAGGAATATCCTCGGCTGTCATCTCAAAAACATATCCTTTGAGGGGGCTTTTACGCCCCTCTTCCAGGCCGGTCCGGTAAAAATCGCGCAAATATTCGTTCAGTTCCACGCGCATTTCGCTCACGGCTTTGAGGGTAGACAGCGAGGCATACACCTGGTTGCGGATGGTGTAGGAATGGAGGCATTGTAAACCAGATTGGGCAGGTAATACTGCAAATGCGGCTTGTCCTGAGCGCACAAGGCGAGCGGGAAAAACAGCGCAATGGTTAACAGGCGGAAGAAATGAAATGTCATGATGTTGATGCGGTATTTTGCCGGATAAGCCGCACCACTGCCCAAACCATGAACAGTGACATAGCGGCGAATTGCCAGGGTACCTGTATGTCTTTTTCCAGGTCGACGGTGGAGAGGTCCTGCTTGTAGAGGTATTGCCCCATTACCTGCATTCCGTTGTTGAAAAAGTGACAAAGCACGGGCACCCAAAGATTTTTGGTTTGCCAGTACAACCAGCCCAGGATAAAGCCCAGCAGCATGCGCGGGATGAATCCTTCGAACTGCATGTGCGCTGCGCTGAAGATAACCGAGGCAAGGAGGAGGGCCATCCAAGGGTTGCTGATGCGGCGCATAAGCTGTTGCTGCACCACCCCCCGGAACACCAGTTCCTCCCCCAGGCCAGGGAGCAGGGCAATGAGGGTCAGGTTGGCGGCCAGTTCCCAGAACGAATCCATCTGGAGCAGGCCTTTCAGGGCTGCTTCGGCCTGATCTTCGGCACTTTTAAAGAGTTCGGGCAGGGGGAGTTGCTGGTTAACGTTCAGGCTGTACAAAACCAGCGGAATGGACACCAACATCAGCAGGAGCCCCAGTCCGAGCGTACTCCAGGCCGGCCACCTCCGGCAATGGAGGTAATCGGGCCAGCTAATGGTATGCTGGGTAATGCCCCGGTAAAAAATCCACACAGTAAGCGCACCGGAGATCAGGAAGCCAAACAAATGGCCGAGGCCCAGTTGGAGGCGCACCTGCCAGCGCTCGTGTAAAGGGGAGTTGGGGCCTATTGACAGTTCTGCGTCCCAGCCGGCCAGCTTACAAATGAGCAGGTACAATAACATGCCGGCGCCCGAGCACAGGATCATCAGTCC
>JADZFI010000340.1 GCA_020850025.1 Saprospiraceae bacterium | reverse complement strand
GTTTTTGGAGTTGCTGGTCGCCTACGGAAACATTTCCGTCAATCACAAACACATAAACGCCATTGCCTGCCCCGCCTTTGAGCTGGTATTCCGTTTGGAAACCTGCCTCCAGGTTGCCCATATGGAACCATGCGTTTTGGTGAATCCAAACGCCATCATCATCGGCATTGGGCGACAGAATTTGAAACAGCCGGTTCTTCTCGTCGGCAGTTTTCAAGGTGATCTGGTCGTAACGAGGTGTTACGTTGCGTTTGTTCGGGAACACCCAGATTTGCAGGAATTTGACTTTCTGGTCTTTGTTCTTGTTATATTCGGAGTGATATATACCCGTTCCGGCGCTCATCACCTGAACATCACCCTGACGAATGGTGGCAACGTTGCCCATACTGTCTTTGTGCTCCAGGTCGCCCTCCAGTGGAATGCTGATGATCTCCATATTGTCGTGCGGATGGGTGCCAAAGCCCTTGGCGGCATCCACGATATCATCATTCAGCACCCTAAGCACGCCAAAGTGCATCCGTTCGGGGTTGTAATAATTGGCGAAACTAAAGGTATGATGTGAATCAAGCCAGCCGTGGTTGGCATGTCCACGGGTTGCTGCCCTGTGCAACACGGTGTTGGCCATAATGTTGGATTTAGTGTGTGGAATATGATTAAACCCCAGGATGTTCAGGGGTCTTAATTCATCAATATTGTTATCAATCACGGCTTTAGCGACGCTAGAGGTTGCCAGTGCGCCTGCACCGAGCAGGCTATTGCGGAGGAATTCTTTACGGTTCATATGCTGTGAAGGATTGTTTTTAGTAATACAAAGGTGCAGCTGGTAACCGCTGATGAACAATAACCTAGATTAAGAAATTAGTATAAAAAAAGCCGGATGAACCGCTATGGTTCACCCGGCAGGAGGCTAGATTGTTTTTATTTGTTTTAAGTGATTTAGACTTGTTGCCACCTCGCATAAACGCTCCATCACAACTAGTCTATTCATTCGTGAACTGTAGGTTATTCCAGAGGTATTCAGAAATACACTCACCCTGATTGAAACCTAGCTGACAAGCACGGCGCATATGCACGCCACCATAGATCCTGGAATGAAAAGCTTCGCGGCCAGCTTCCAGGAATGAATTGAACCGGCGAATGCCCATGCCTTTGTCGGTATGCTGAGCATCCTCAAAGGAACGCACCCCGAAGAGTCGGGTCAGGGTTTCAGAAGAGACGCCGGCGTTGGTGGAGGTGCCGGAGGTGTAATCAGGGTAGGGTGGGGTGGGTACCGGTGAATTCCAATCGGTATGCCCCATCACGTTGCGGATGAAGGATACCGGGCGTTGCAGATTGAATTTGTACTTCACATGCCAGCAAGCGATGAATGCATCGCGTGTACCGATGGTCAAAAGCACATACATTTTCAGCGTGGTGGGCAGATCCAGTTTGTACTGCAGTACCAACTGGTTAGCAATACCCAGCCAGGAGCCGGCTGGTGTGCCGGATTGTCCGGGGTTGTTGGCCCAGTATTGACCAATGGCTACTTTGTTTGGATCAAAAGAAGCATCATATACCTCTTTTATTTCCTGGTAATAACTGCTCAAAGGGTTTTCGCTGTAGGGAATTGGAGCGGCAACCTCGCAAATGTTGTAATTCGGGATCACAAACGGGCGGCTGGTCCACCAAAAGGGCATCATGAAGGTTTGGCCCAGGGTGCTTCCGTCCCAATACTGTGGGTTGCCATCGCGGCTGGGAGGGGTGTACAGAATGTTCTCCATGCCGGCGCGGTTGTCGGTGCGCGACCACTGGATGATGGCTTCCGCCAGATCGTTGGCAAATTCTTTGGAGCGTTCAATGACCTCCTGCGAGGTTCTGTGTTCGGCAACCATGTCGGATTCCTGACGGGCTGCCAGCTGTGTCATGCTGCTTCTGGATTGTGCAGCCATTGTAGGCATCATTTCTTCCAGGATTTGGGGCATGGCATGGCAAAGTACAATGCCCCAGTCGTATTGTAGATTTGGATCAGGCTTGGGGATATTGTTCAAGCCCTGAAGTTGTCCTTCCAGAGAGCGACCATTGGGAATGGCATGCACCATGGATTCGTAGGCGGTAATGGCAGCATAAGCGTACAGACGTGAAGCATCCAGAGCAAACCAGCCCTGGCGCTTTACGGCATCATAAGAGAATTGCATCCATTCTCTCGGTAAACTGGCACTGTATTCATGATTGGATGATGGTGCGGTTTCATCCACCCGGCGGCAGGACCACCAGGATATGGAGCTCAGCAATAACAGAGCTAAGGCGATGTTTAAGTGTTGACGTACTTTCATGAGTGGATATATAAGGTGAAATGATTGGCAAAGATAAAAGTATTACTACCAAAATTAAGCCAATTGCTATTTTCGTCAACACTAATACCCTTCTGGTTGATCGTATTTTGCACTTTTTTAATTGTTTTTTAAGTTCTGTGCTGCCCAACATGCGCTTTAAATAGCTCCTCTCTTTCTTTTACTGCGCAACTTGCTCAGGAATTCGGGGGTTACACCAATGTATGCGGCAATTTGCTTCTGAGGAATGGTATGAATGAGGGTAGGGTATTGTCTGCAGAACTGATCATAACGTTCCTGTGCACTCAGGCTCATATTATCCAATACTCTTTGGCGACTTGAGACGAGGGATTTTTCGGTGATAATGCGGAAAAAGCGCTCAAACCTGGGAATGTCCCGATACAATTGTTCCTGGTCAGTTTTGGCGAGCAGAAATACCTCAGTGGCTTCCAGAGCATCAATATTTAACTGACCTGGTTTGCCAGATAGCAGACTGTACATATCGGCAATCCACCAATCGGGGGGAGCAAACTGAAGGACATGTTCAAATCCGTTGGCGTCTACCGTATATCCGCGAAGACAGCCCGCCACCACAAAGGCAGAGTGGCGACACACCTCGTGCTCCTTAAGGAGAAGTGCTTTTCTTGGAATGGTTTTACTGTCAAGAAGGGATATAAAATGGCTTTGCTCATCGGGCCTGAGCTCGATGTGTTTCCCGATATTTTGCAGGATCAGTTGTTGTGCGGGTGTCCACATAATAATGATCAGGGTTGTAATACTTCCACAGTTCCGGCCACCTCCAGACCAGCGTTTCGACCGGTATCTTCGAAAATTCTTTTGCCATTTTCCAGGAGTTCTACCTGCAAGGTGGCCTGCAAGCTTTCCTGAATTTTACCTTTCATTTCGCCGGAAAGCGGTGAGACCAGCGAAGTTCCGGCGGCCTGACGTGCCAGTATGCGCAATTCACTACCTGGTTGGGTATAAACAAGTTCCAGTTGTTCGCCGGTTATTCGCAGCGTCTTTTTGGCGCCGGTATAAGTGGCAAACTTGAATAATCGCCCTTTCAACCAAAAGCCACTGATAAACCCGATGAAATAACTGCCCAACCAGGGAATATGTGCCACAGATGCCATCAAAGACGCCCGGTCGGTAGTGGAAAAGTGATTACTTTGCATCCATACATAGGCACGCGGGAAGGAGCGCCCCCAGTCTTTTTCCACATATCCGCGTCCACCGCTGAAGTCAAGGGTCTGACCGTGAAAGTCCAGTTGGCCGTCGAGTTGATGGTGCATGCTCACGATGCCGTGATTACATTCCATAAAGGGCACGAAAGAATACCAGCCCATAATACCTGGCGCTCCAAGCATTTTGGGCCACGGAGTGGGATGAACCAATTTGATACTGCCGGATATCTCAGGCAAATCCAGCCTTATTTCCTCAGAAGAGAAGTAGTTTTGAGCCAGTGCAACTTCAAAGCGATGGGGTGAGGGGTGAAAGTCTGCTTCAGGGAATTGATGGTACTCCGCCTGGCATTTTTTGCCGTCCATTACCTGAATGAACGCATGTTTTTGGCCGTTTTCACTCATGGAAATGCCGGGTATGAACGCCAGGGCTTGTTTTTCATCGCGGGAAACCAGTTTGAAATACCAGCCTTCAAAATATTTTCGTCCGCGGCCCCAGCCCTGGTATTGGTCGGGGTTCCAGAGGGAGCGGAGTTTGTGGTGGAGCATGGTGAGTGAGTTTGAAGGGTTTGAGGGGTTTGAGGGGGAGATTTAAGAAACCAGGCTTGATTATTTTTGTTGGGACCAATGTACGGGTACTCGTTCAGTGATTCCATTTCAATTTAAAAGCACTGCATATGAAACATAGCTGTTTACTCATTTTCCTTTTTGCTGTCCAAGTTTTGTCGGCCCAAACCAATATCATTTGCACTTCTGCGGTGGCAGAGCAGGTGCTTACAGGGAATTACAACGCCCAGGATTATGCCCCGGCTGCTCCTACGCCCGTTTGGCCGGAGGTGGTGGCTGCGGGCTTGCAGGCGGATATTTCACCGGATTCGCTTAAGGCATACATCATTAAACTGGCCTCCTTCAGAACCCGAAATTCCGGGAGCGATACCGTTTCTGCTACGGAGGGATTCGGC
>JADZFI010000339.1 GCA_020850025.1 Saprospiraceae bacterium | reverse complement strand
TACCATCCAGTACCCAGTCGAAGAGATCATCATCCCAGTGCATGGACCTTTCCATGAAGAGGTCGCCGTCCTGATTGTACACGTAGTATTGATAAAAACGCTCTTCTTCCTGATTGCGACTCAGTTCCCTGGATGCCAGCTTCTGAGTGCTGGTGTAGGTAAAGTCCATGGTTTGCACCAGGCTCCAGGTCTGCTGGGTCTGGTTTCTTTCGAAGTTCATTTGTCTGCGCAGGTTGCCATTGGGGAAGTAGGCCAGATTGGTTCGCGTTATGGGCTTTAACTGTGTCCCTATCACTGCTGAAACCAGGTACTCAATGGGCAGCAATTGCTCACCATATCTTATATCAGTCTGGCCGCTCGGTATTTCGTCGGCGCCCATGATCCTGAATTCCTCTATCAGGGTATTCAAACCATTCGCGTCGTAAGTAAAGCGCTCCAGGAAGGTCATGGGATCGCCCATGTTGTGCATAATGGAAATGCTCTCCTGGATTTGATCCTGCGCATTAAACTTGTTGTATTGCTTGAGGTCTGATTCCCAGGCCTGACCAATGGGGTTCCACAGAAAAGTGAAAAAGGAGTCGATGAGTTCGGGGTCGTCATTACGAGGGTGCAGCTCCAGTTTCGATTCCGGATTCATGGCGTCAGCACTGGCATTGTAGCGGTCGAACTGGATTTTCAACACGCGCCCAAGATCATCCCTTACAGTGGTGGTTTGACTGAACAGGTTCCATTTGTTGATTTCCCACCGATACTCTGTTTCTATGGAAACATTCTCTTTGGGGTATCGCAGTGTGGTGCGGATGAACGGCACAGAATCAGGGTTTCCTCCGGGAAAATGCATGGAGGAAATCGTTGAGTCAAGGCTGGAGGGCGGCTGGTAATCAACAACGCCGGATTTGGGAAGGGTAGGCATCTCAAAACCGGCAGTGTGCATGGATTTAACCAGCGAGTACTTCCAGTTTACGGCATTACCCCATACACTTGGAGAAAGGCGCTTTTGTGCCTGGAGTGATTGAAACGCAAGCGTAGCGAGTACGCTGAAGAAAAGGATTTTGTGATTCATAGCTTTGTGGAAATTTGATTGATTTCCTTTCTAAGGTGCAGGTGCGCTATGATCAACTTGAAATCCCTGAGGATGTACCGTCATTCAGGATGGATGAATGACGTAAAAAGGTGTCTCATTCGGCGGATCATTTACCCAGCCATTCCTTAAAATCGGTCATTCGGTCGCCGCTGACAAAAACATCCAGCCTGGATTTGGGCTGTAATTCCAGTTTCAATTTGCCCTTGAAATGGGTATGTACGGTATGAACAGCAGAAAAGCTCACCAGAAACTGACGGCTCACCCGGAAAAAATGCTGCGGATCGAGCAGGCTGGTAAGTTTGTCCAGACTGAAGTCCACCGGTAAATTCTGACCTTCTTTGGTAACCATGAAGGTGATCTTCTCGTCGGAGTAGAAATAGGCTATCTCCGAAACTTCAACACTCCGGATTTTGGTACCTACCGTGATCATGAATCTGGTTTTATACTCCGGCGCACGCTGACCAATGTATTGCAACAAAGTGTCGAAATCCGGTTTGGAATATTGTTCTTTCAGGGCTTTGTATTTGTCAATGGCCGCAATCAGTTCCACATAATTTACCGGCTTGAGCAGGTAATCAATGCTGTTCACCTTGAATGCCTTGACCATATATTCGTCGTAGGCAGTGGTGAATATAACCGGCGAGGTAAGCGGAGCCAGCTCAAAGATCTTGAAGCAAAGATCATCTTCCAGATGGATGTCCATGAATACCAGATCAGGGGCATCATTTTTGCGCAGCCATTGTACAGAGGCTTCCACCGACGGCAGAATGGCCAACACCTGTATGTTGGGGTTATATTTTTTCAGCATGCCTTCCAGGCGCTGAGCGGTCAAATTTTCGTCCTCAATAATGATAGTCTTCATATTCCGACTGTATTTTTTATCACAAAATTGGGCTTTAATGCCTTCTCAGTGAGCGTTATGTTGGATGAACTGCGAAATATCCTGGAAGGATGCCTTCCATTTGGGATCAAAGGGTTACGCATTCAGCAGTGGCACTTTTACCACAAATTCGTTTTCCCGTTCGCCGGCCCATACCGGGCGGTCGGTGAGCAGGGCATAACGATTGATGATATTGTTCAGCCCGGTTCCGGTGGAATCCACGTGGTTCGGACGTAACTGAAGCTTGTTTCTGACTAGTAAATAGCCGTTTTCTTCAAAGACTTCTACGATTAGCGGCATTTTAGCCGACATCCGGTTGTGCTTGACGGCATTTTCAACCAACAATTGCAGGGTAAGCGGGGCGATCTTGTATTTATCCAGGGCGCTTTCCGGTAACAGGATGCGGAGGTCGAATTTATTCTCAAAACGAATTTTGAGCAGAAAAGCATAGGAACGGATAAATTCCAGTTCAGTACGCAGGGTTACGAGCGACTGTTCTTTTTGTTCCAGGATATATCGGTAGGACTTCGAAAGCTGGTCGATGAACTGTTCAGAAAGACCGGGATCTACATGTACCAGAGAGGCCAGGATGCTCAGACTGTTGAACAGGAAATGAGGATTGACCTGTGTTTTCAGCAGGGCTATTTCGTTGATAAGGTGTTGTTTTTCAAGCTCCTGGGCTTTGTTTTCATAGAGTTGGGAGTACTTTCGGAAATACAGCATGCGGCTCCACACCGCAATAGCAATGGTCAGCATAACCAACCCGATGATCAATAAAATTTTGGTCAGGCGGTCTTTGTCGCGCACCTCCTCACGGTGTGCCACTTCCAGTTTCAACTTTTCTTCTTCGCGTCCCAAACTGTCGGCCATTACCTGCTTGGCAAATTCCATTTGCTCCAGCCGCCGATCGGTTTCCTCTTTGTGCAGGCTGTCGTTCAGAATGGAAAAGCGCTCGTACCAGTCCAGGGCTTTTTCACTGTTTCCCAGTCCTTTATGTGCGTCGTACAGACAATTGCAGGCATTTCTGGCCGGGCGAACCGCGCCAATTTCTTCGCTGATGGTCAGGCCTTTGGTACAGGAGGAGATGGCCTCTCGGTATTTTTGTTGAATGTTAAAAAGGGTGCCAAGACTGTAGTAGGTGCTGGCCAGGCCGGGTTTATCACCAAATTTTTGCTGAATGTCCAGGGTCTTTTCGAAATACCGGTGTGCTTCATCATAATCTTTATTATCCTGATACACCAGGCCGATGTTGTTGTACATCAATCCGATACCGCGCAGATCATTGATCTTTTGCCGCAATTCCAGACTTTTAAGGTAGTATTCCAGGGCTTTATCGTAAGATGCCTGGGTAAAATAGACTGAACCAATGTTGTTATAAGCGATGGCCTGCCCATAGATATCATCTGTTGCAATAGCGCCTTCCAGTCCTTTTTGATAATAATCGAGGGCAAGGGATTGATTGGACTGATCGCTGTAAAGGGTTCCGAGATTATTATAGGCGCCGGATAAAACATCCTTGTCTTGGAGCTTCAACCCGATGTCCAGATATTTCTGGTAATAAGCCAGCGCCTGAGGGGTATTTCCCTGCTCTCTGAAAATGAGCCCGATATTGTTGTAAATGGACGCTGCGGCTTTTAATTCACCCGCTTGCTCGAGGAGTTGCAACGCATTTTGGTAATACTTTAAAGCGGTGGCATACTCTCCTCTTACATGGTAAGTACCGCCCAGGGTGTTATAGGCCTTGCCCTGCCAGGGCAGATTTTTTACGGAAACAGCATAATCCAGTTCCATCCTGGCCAGCATGGCCGCAGAATCCGGATTGTTGTACATTTTGGTCCAGGCAAAACCTTGTAAAGCCTTGAGTCTGGTGGTATCGGGCCTGCTTTCATCCAGCCATACCTGCCAAAGGCTGTCCGGATTGGCCTGTCCGGAAAGGGTTGCTACCCGGCACAGCAGCAGAAATGCAAAGAAAATTCTCATGGGCAGGCCTGACGGAGAAAGTAGATTTGGTATGCGCCTCAACGCCATGCAAATATGGCGTTTTTATGATTTCCTTAAGAGTCTTACTTACCGAAAGGCTCTTTTTGCCGGATGAATAACCAAAAACAGATGTTGAATTTAGGCAGCTAACCAAAGGTCATTGCCTATATTTGGGTCGAAATGCCGGTGTATTTCCGCTGAAAGCACTCCTGTTACCTACCCTTTAGCTCATGTCTTCAAACACTAAAAGTAGAATTGAGTCGATTGATATTTTACGCGGCCTGGCCATGGTGTTGATGGCGCTTGATCATGTTCGCGATTTTTTCCACGTCGACGCGTTTACTTCCGATCCGCTTGATGTGACCACTACCACTACCGGCCTGTATCTTACCCGATGGGTAACGCATTTATGCGCTCCGATCTTTATTTTCCTGGCTGGAGTGTCCATTTACCTTCAGCATCAGCGCAAACCTGACCGGGAATTGGGCATTTTTTTGCTGAAACGAGGCTTTTGGTTCGTGCTGGCCGAATGGACCGTAGTAGCAGTGGGCTGGACTTTTCTTCCGCCATTTGTCCTCATTCCTTTTATGGTGATTTGGGCCATCGGGATCAGTATGATGTTTCTGGGCGGGATGCTTCTGGTGAAATTGCCCCTGAAGGCAATTGCCGGTATTGGGTTGGTCATTGTACTGGGGCATAATTTGCTGGACATCCCTGAAGCTGCTCCAGGGTTTAATCCCGGTTTTTTATGGGACCTGATTCACTCCGGCGTTTTTAAGCCCTACACCCTGCCCTGGGGCAGTACTGTTTTAATTGCCTATCCGTTTCTGGCCTGGACCGGCCTGATGTGCCTGGGTTATGCTTTCGGGTGGTTTTTCACCGGGAGGTTTTCTATGGACAGGCGCAGGCGCATTCTTCTGGGTACCGGGGCTGCTCTGATCCTGCTGTTTGTGCTGCTTCGGAGCGGCAACTTTTACGGCGATCCCATGCCTTGGTCCACACAGCCTGACTGGCTTCGCTCCCTGGGATCCTTTATGAACGTAAGC
>JADZFI010000338.1 GCA_020850025.1 Saprospiraceae bacterium | reverse complement strand
TAGCTCAACTGGAATTGGTCCTCTTCATTCACCTTGTAAGTGAAAAACATGCTTGGGAATAATTGCAGTGGAAAATCTACATTAAAAGTAGAGTCGGTATCCAACAGGGTGCCAGTGTACTGGGAGCTTTCGGCACGGAGGCCGAGCTGATAGCCCCATTTCTTGAACGACTGGCTGAAGGTTCCATAAGCGGCATACACCTGATCGTTGAACTTGTATCGGTCGGCAAATCCGGGAACCCGATAAAACTGTCCATCAGCCAGAGAATCCTGAAAATTAGCATTTTCACTGCGGAAGTTTCTGATGGCTCCCCGTGCGCCCAGTTCCATTTTGAGACCGTTACCCAGCGGGTTTACAAAGTCGGTCTGAAAAGTGTAAAATTCATTACTACCGGTACCTTCTTGTTTTTGGCGGGAGGTGAATATGTTTTGATTGGGGTATTCCGTTACGAACAAACCATCATTCCAGGAGCTGCGTCCGTTTACATTGGCATCCGCCGTCCATTCTTTACCTTCTTTTGGGAAAAGGTGTTTGAAAGAAATTTGACTGCCGTAATTGCGGAAATTCCGTTCAGAATTGGCATTTCGGAAGGCATCACTGGAGCCTCTGAGGAGTCCTGACACTATGGAGTCTGTGTGGATGTTGATGAGTTCCTCATTGGCAAAAGAGCCGCCGTGGTAATTGCCGCTTACAGAAAGAGTGTTGCGGTTGTTGATAAACCAGTCCAAGCCAGCTCTGCCCATGGCGAAAAAGCCGTTGTTTTCGCTGTCGTTATCCTGGAAAATATTGGTGACGGGACGGAATTCCTGCCCCGGGAGCGCCTGGTTGTAACGATCCGTTGCGCCTGTACTCAAGGAACGGCGCTTGTTAAAATTGCCTCCGACGAACACATTGACCTTCCCCTCGCGTGCATTCACATCGCCACCGATGTTAACGCGGCCTCGCATGTCAACCCCGCTGCGAATGGAACCATTGTAGCCAATGCGACGCTCTTTTTTAAGCACGATATTCACAATTCCTGCGCCTCCTCCGGAGGCATCATATTTTGCGGAGGGATTGGTGATCACCTCAACGTTGTCAATGGCGTCTGCCGGTATTTGATCCAGGCTGAGGTTGGTTGGGCGCCCGTCCACAAAGATTTGGGGCGCTGCATTGCGCATGGTCAGGTTGCCATCGATGTCAACGTTCAGTGATGGCACATTTTTGAGCGCATCTTCTGCGGTACCTCCGGCAGCAACGTTGTCTTTGTCTACCCGGTACACTTTCTTGTCGAGAGCCAGTGTTACTCTGCTGGTCTCACCCACTACTTCCACTTCTTTGAGGAGCTTGGAGCTTGCCCCCAGCTTGATGTTGCCAAGATCCTTGTCTACCGCACCTGCCATTGCGCCCATTTCGCCAGGTGGACGGTTTCTGCCATTGCGACCAGCCAGGTTGAAAGATACTTTCTGTTCGTAGGTAGCGTAGCTCAGGTAGTTGATTTTCAGCGTGAATTCGCCAAAAATGGGCAGTTTTTCCAGGCTGAATTCGCCATTGTCTAGGGTGAGCTGCCCTGCAATAATTGTGGGCGACATCTTTTTGCTCACCGAGTCGAATTTCATTCCGATCAGCTGAACAGAGGCATAGGCCAGAGGTTCGCCGGTGGCTTCGTCTACTACCTTGCCATAAAATCGGCCAATGTTGGCCTGGGCAGGGCCAGGACGCCCCTGAGGTATTTGTGCCTGGGCAAGAAGGGGTAAAAACAGAAAAAGAATGCCAGCAAAAATGGCATTCCGACTCATTGATACGGTGATCTTTTGCATGTGTATGGGTGCAAGGATGATGTTTGTCAGTTGAGTGTATTTAAGTGAAGGATGGTGTGATTTTTCCTGATACAAAGGAACACAGACTTTGAGGTCTGGTTTCGGAGAGTAGATGAAATGCCCGTTTGTGGCGATCACGGTTGTCGATGCACTTAATTCTGGTATGACATCGTCAAAATATGGCAATTGGTCGCCACATATATTTTCACTTTGGCGGCTATGTTACCTTTGAGTTGTGTTCATCAAATCAATTATTCATGATGCCATTTGGTAAAGGCGGTTTTGGCAGGCCGACGGTACGGATGTTGTTGGTGCTTTCCTTTTGGGGAATTTGGCTTGCATTGCCTTTTTTAATGCTGGACGACGATGATGTTCGGCATCGGGAACTCTTTTTTCGGATTTTGCCGGCGTCTGCCACCAGTGTGATATTGTTTTTCATGCTAGCTGAGTGGCTTGGGCCGCGTATGCTGCGCCAACAAAAAATAAAGGCCTTCCTGCTGGCTGCCCTTGGTCTGTCGGTTTTCTTTTTACTGTTTCAGGGTGTTTTCAAAACCTGGCTGCTGGCGCCAGATCATAAGGGCATTTTTTTTCATACTTTCAGGAGTCTGGTGCATGTATTTCTTGCAGCTGCATTGGGTACAGGTTATGCACTGGTTCGGCACACTCTGGGAGAAGAGAAGTCGAAACAGGAGGTGCAACAGGAGCGACTTAAATCGGAACTTGCATTTCTTCGTTCCCAAATAAGCCCTCATTTCATTTTTAACGTCCTGAACAGTATCGTTTATCTTATTCGCTCTAAATCCGAGCAGGCAGAAAATGTTACCCTGCAACTCTCTGCCCTGATGCGTTACATGCTCTATGAAAATGGCGATACGCATGTTGCGCTGGAAAAGGAGCTTGGCTACCTGAAAAACTATGTGGAACTACAACGGGTACGGTTCGGAGAAGATGTAGACATTCGGTTGAACATTCGGGGAGACGTTGGTTCGCAGTCCATTGAACCCATGCTGTTGATTCCATTTGTGGAAAATGCCTTCAAACATGGGGTTGGATTGGTACAGAATCCAATAATCGACATAGCTTTGGAGGTGGCTCCGAAGGTGATGCATTTTACGGTTAGAAATAAAATAACCCCCGATTCCATTGAAAACAAGGACCAAAATTCCGGCATTGGGCTTCAAAATATTCGCCGCAGGCTGGAGCTCTTGTACCCCAACCAGCACATGTTATCCATTAGCGAAGCTGATGGATACTTCAATATTACCTTGAGCCTTCAATTCAATTAATCCTCTCTATGAAACTCAGCTGTCTGGCGGTTGACGATGAAAGCCTGGGACGGAAAATGCTGGAAGATAATATCCGGCAGGTTCCCTTCCTGGAATGGGTAGGCACCTGCAAGAATGCTTTTGAAGCGCTGGAGATCCTGCAGCAGCAAAAAGTGGACCTGATGTTTTTGGATATTCAAATGCCCGGCATGCTGGGTACCAAGATGCTGGAGACCCTGCCGCAAAAGCCTATGGTGGTTTTTGTTACCGCTTATTCAAACTTTGCGGTGGAGAGCTATGATCTAGATGTGGTGGATTACCTGATGAAGCCGGTGCCATTCGAAAGATTTCTAAAAGCAGCCAATAAAGCACTGGAGCTGAAACAGAAGAACCAGGCATTTGCACAAACGCCTGGTTCTGACCTGTCTGATTTCTTTTATGTCAATGTGGAGTATTCCCTTGTAAAAGTTCGTATACCCGATATCACGCATGTGGAGGGGATGAAGGATTATGTCAAAATATACCTCAGTAATGCTCCCAAACCGGTCATCACCAAATCCACTTTAAAAGGAATTGAAGAAAAGCTTCCGGCTCAGCATTTTATGCGGGTACATAAATCCTTCATTGTCAATCTCGACAAAATAGAGTCAATTCGCAACCGGGAAATCCGGATAGGTTCCTGGCAGATTCCCGTAGGGGAGTCCAATCTGGAGGAACTGATGCGTCACATCCCCAAGGTTTAGAGTTTT
>JADZFI010000337.1 GCA_020850025.1 Saprospiraceae bacterium | reverse complement strand
GGGTTTGATGTACCGGCGGGTTTAGCCGCCGATGTTTGAGGGGTTTGAGGGGTTTGAGGGACGACTACCTACTTATGCCTGACAATCCTCGTACATCGTATGTCGTAAATCGTAAGTCGTTCATCCCACCTCCACCAGGTACTTGTTTTTCTTCCCGTTTTCCACCATCATGTATTTTCCATGGAGGAGGTCTGCGAATGAAACGGTAGCGCCGAGGTCGCTGATTTTCACCTTGTTGATGGAAATGCTGTTCCCCTGGATGGCGCGTTTGGCATCCGAGCGACTCTCCACGATTTTGGTGGTGTCGGATAGAAAGTCAAGCAGACTTTGGGCGTTGTTCAGCGCACCGGCAGGTACTTTTGGTGAGGGGATTTCTTCCGCCACCTGTGCCAGGGTATTGGCATCCAGGCTGCGGAGGGTATCCGCATCTGCTTTGGGGTCGAAAAGCAGTTTGGAAACGGCCAGTACGGTTTCGTAGGCTTCTTCCCCATGTATGCGTCGGGTAATCTCCTCTGCAAAAATGCGTTTTACCTCCTGGGCGGAGTGATTAGCCTCCAGCGCTTCAATTTCCTCCTTATTTTTCAGGGAGAAATAGCGCAGGAACTTGGGCAGATCGCGATCGTCGGCATTGAGCCAGAACTGGTAGAACTTGTATGGAGATGTCAGGTTAGGGTCCAGCCAGATATTGCCGGATTCACTTTTGCCGAATTTAGAGCCGTCTGCTTTGGTTAGCAACGGCGTGGTGACAGCGTACACCTTGGTATCATCAATTTTGCGAGCCAGTTCCAACCCGGAAGTGATATTGCCGTATTGGTCGGAGCCACCCATTTGCACAGTAATGCCATGGGAACGATGCAGGAGCACAAAATCGTAGCCCTGAATCAGCTGATAGCTGAATTCCGTGAAGGATATACCCGTTTCTCCCTCTATACGCCGCCGCACGCTTTCTTTCGACATCATGTAGTTGACGGTCAGGAATTTACCCACATCTCGCAGGAAATCCAGCACGTTCATGTCTTTGTAGAAATCGTAGTTGTTCACCATCAGAGCATGGTTGGGCATTGCCGGATCAAAATTCAGCAAACGCTTGAATTGCATGGCCTGGTGAGCAGTGTTGCGATCCAGTTCGTCGGTACTTTTCAAATCCCGCTCCTTGTCTTTACCGCTTGGGTCGCCAATACGGCCGGTGGCGCCACCCATCAGTACAACCGGTTGGTGCCCGGCGCGCTGAAGAAAGGTGAGCAGCATGATTTGTACGTAGTTGCCAATGGTCAACGAAGGTGCTGTGGGGTCAAAACCAATATAGGCCCGCACCACTCCTTTGTTGAAGTGTTCTTCTACCCCAGGGGTAAAGTCGTGAATCAATCCGCGCCAGCGCAGTTCTTCCAGAAAGTTAGACATGAATGTGTGTGTTTTGGTGTTTTGGTGTTTTGGTGTGCCGGCGGGTTTAGCCGCCGATGTTTGAGTGGTTTGAGGGGCGGCAAAAATATGGATTACCGCTTACTTGTAGACCAATAACCTAAATCCACTCCACTCCTTTTCTCAGCCAGCCAAGTGTTTCCGCTTCTGCAGTGCCTGGTTCTGGCTGATGATTGTAGGCCCATTGTGCTGTTGGCGGCATAGACATCAGGATACTTTCTTTCCTCCCATTGGTTTCCAGGCCAAATTTAGTGCCACGATCCCAGACGAGGTTGAATTCCACATAGCGGCCGCGGCGCAGCATTTGCCAGCGCTTTTCTGCTTCCCCGAAGGAACGGGCGACTGCTCTCTGGAGCAGTTCGGTGTAGGTTGGCGCAAAGGTTTCCCCCACAGCTATGGAGAAATCAAACAGCTGCTCCTGTGTAAAACCGGTTTTATCGTCCAAATAATCATAAAAAATGCCCCCAATCCCGCGCGTTTCTTTTCGATGCCGGATGAAAAAGTAATCGTCGGCATGTTTCTTGAATTCCGGATAAAAATGCGGTGCGAATTTGTCGCAGGTGTTTTTGAGTTGCTCGTGAAAAAAGCGGGCATCTTCAGGCACCACATAATGCGGGGTCAGATCAATACCACCGCCAAACCACCAGCGTTCGCCTCCAGAAGTTTCAAAGTAACGCACATTCATATGGATGATAGGCGCCATCGGACTGTGCGGATGCAATACGATAGAGACCCCTGTAGCGAAGAAATCAGTTGGCGCCAGATTCATGGCTTTTGCCGTTATCTCCGGCAACGGACCATGAACTGCGGAGAACATGACCCCGCCTTTTTCAATAGTATTGCCCTCCAGCACCCTGCTCCGGCCTCCCCCACCCTCCGGGCGGGTCCAGTTGTCTTCTATGAAGATGCCGCCGCCGTCGGCCTGTTCAAGAGCCTGGCAAATATCGTCCTGTAGTTGTCGGAAGCGGGCTGCTATTTTTTCTTTGGATACCATGGATGTGTAGTTTGGATGACGCGGATTTTTTGTTTGGATGACGCGGATTGTTTGGAACACGGATGACACGGATGGACGCGGATTTTAAGGCAATGGTCCTGGTGAGT
>JADZFI010000336.1 GCA_020850025.1 Saprospiraceae bacterium | reverse complement strand
TCGTCGTAGGAAAGTCCTTCCCAGGCAATATCGTAGCCGTGCGGCAGGGTTTCTTTGGCCACTTCGCGGATGGCCTCAATGGCATCGCCGGTGGTGTAACCCTGTGCCGGCACCCCGCGGATGGAGGACGACGTGTACAGGTTGAAACGGGTAATCTCGTTCGGGCCCTGGGTTTTGCGCATGGTGGCAAAAGCCGAATACGGCACCATCTCCTCGCGGTCGTTCTTTACGTAGAGGTTCAGAATGTCGGAAGGCAAACGGCGGTACTCCGGACCGGCCTGGGTGTACACCTTGTAAAAAGCATTGAAACGGGTAAAACCCTGTTCGTAGGTACTGCCGATCAGAATGTTGAGGTTTTCCATGGCCGTTTCAATCGAAACGCCCTTCTGCATGGCCTTCTCGTTGTCGATCTGGATTTCGTATTGCGGATAGTTGGCCGCATAGAAGGTGAACAGGCCCGACAACTCCTTGCGTTTTTTCAGGGCGTCCATAAAGGCGGTATTCACCCGGTCGAGCTCCTGATAATCCACCGTGCTGCTTTTATCCAGCAAACGCAGGGAGAAACCGTCGGAAGAACCGTAACCCGGCACGGCCGGCGGCTCGAAGTATTCCACCACAGCGCCGAGGTCTTTGGTCTTTTCTTCCAGCTCTTCAATCACTTCCTTGGCAGAGTGGTGGCGGTGCTCCCAATCCTTGAGGTTGATCAAACAGGTGCCGGCGTTGGAACCACGACCCTCGGTGAGGATCTCGTAACCGGCCAGCGAGGTAACGGATTGGATGTCTTCAATTTCCTCGGCTATTTTCTGCAGCTGCCTGGACACCTCGTTGGTGCGTTCCAGCGTACTGCCCGGAGGGGTTTGCACGATGGCGTAAATCTGGCCCTGGTCTTCGTTGGGAATGAAGCCGGTGGGCAAGGATTCGTTCATCTTGAAAATGCCCAAACCAAAGGCGAAAAGCATACCGTAGGTAACCAGTCGCCGATCTACAATCAACCGAATCAGACCCGTATACTTGTAGGTAACCCGTTCAAAAACCCGGTTGAACCACAGGATAAACCGGTCCACCGGGGTCATTTTCCGGATTTTGCCGTTGTGAGGATTTTTCAGGATCATGGCGCACAACACCGGCGTGAGCGTAAGCGCCACTACCCCCGACAGGATGATGGAGCTGGCCATGGTGATAGAAAACTGGCGGTAGAATACACCCACCGGACCGGTCATGAAGGCTATGGGTACAAATACGGCCGTCATAACCAGCGTAATCGCGATTACTGCACCGCTGATCTCCCCCAGCACCTTTTGCACGGCCTGATAGGGCGATATATGTTCCTGCTCCATCTTGGCGTGCACGGCCTCCACCACCACAATGGCGTTATCCACCACAATACCGATGGCCAATACGAGGGCAAAAAGCGTGATCAGGTTGATGGTGAGGCCAAACATCTGCATGAACACAAAAGCCCCCACCAGCGACACCGGTACGGCAATAATGGGAATGAGCGTGGAACGCCAGTCGCCGAGGAAAAGGAACACCACCAGGGCTACCAGCACGAAGGCCTCCGCCAGGGTGTGCATTACCTTCTCGATGGAGGCATCCACAAACTTGGACACGTCGTAGTTGATCTCCAGTTCCATGCCCGGCGGGAAGTCTTTTTTCAGCTCTTCCAGCTTTTCCTTGGATTTGGCAATCACCTCGCTGGCATTGGTACCGAAGTTTTGTTTCAATACAATGGAAGCGGAAGCATAGCCGTCTTTATTGGAATAAATATCGAAAAATTCGCTGCCCAGTTCCACCTCGGCGAGGTCTTTCAGGCGCAGAATTTCGCCTTCCGGGTTGGCCCGCACAATGATGTTTTCGTACTCCTCCGGCTTGTTGAAACGACCCTTGTAGGAGAGGGTATATTCCAGGGATTGCGCTGTTTTGCCGGAGGCCTGCCCCAAACGACCCGGACGTCCGATGATGCTCTGCTCTTCCATGGCTTTCATCACCTCCTCGGTAGATACGTTGTAAGCGCGCATACGGTCGGGCTTGAGCCAAACGCGCATGGCGTAAGTGCGGCTACCCAGGATTTGCGCGCGACCCATACCCTTGATCCGCTGCAGTTCAGGGATAATGTGTACGCTGGCGTAGTTGTACAGGAACTTCTCGTCGGCGTTTTTGTCCGTACTGTAGAGGTTCACGTACATCAACATACTGGGCTGGATGGGCGTGATGATGATCCCTTCCCGTTGTACCAGGGGAGGGAGGTTGTTCATGATGGCGTCTACCCGGGTTTTTACGTTTACCACCGCCGCGTTGGGGTCGGTACCGGGCTCGAACACGATCTGAATGGTGGCCTCACCGGCGCTGGTGGCGTCGGAGGTGAGGTAAAGCATGCCCTGTACGCCGTTGATGGCTCGTTCCAGCGGAATCAGGGTGGATTCCACCAATACCTGCGCGCTGGCGCCCGGGTAGGCTATGAAGATGTTCACGCGCGGTGGCGTGATATCCGGGAATTGAGATATAGGCCTCGTTTTGATGGCCAGGAGGCCCAGAAAAACCACTGCCAGGGAGATGGAAATGGCAAGAACCGGCCTTTGTATGAATTTACTAAACATGGTAGACTGTGATTTATGTGATTTTGATGATGTGCGTGATGTAAGTGATTTCAAAATGATTGAAACCCATCCTCGATCAAAACCACGCTATATTGGCTATGCCTGATTATTCCGCCCGCAGGTTCTGCATTTCCTGGATCACGGAGTAGAATGGCTTTTGTTCGAATTTGATGACATCTCCGTTTTTCACTTTTCGGATACCTTCTACCAATACCTTTTCTGTAGGCGCCAGTCCGCCGCCCACTGCGTAGATATGCGGCATTTCGTGGGTGATGGCAATTTCGCGGGCGCCCACTTTGCCGGAATCGTCGACTACGTACACGAATTTTTTATCGAGGATTTCAAAGGTGGCTGACTGTGGCACCAGGGTAGCATTTTTCAGGGGCACCGGCATCAGGATCTTGCCGGTTTCACCATGGCGGAGCAATCCTTTGGCATTGGAGAAGGTGGCACGGAAGGCGATATTTCCGGTTTCGTTATTGAAATCACCTTCAATGGTTTCTACCACGCCGTCTTCCTCAAAGATTTCGTTGTTGGCCATTTGCAGTTTCACTTTGGGCGCTTTGCCCGACTGCGCTTTTTTGGCATAGCTGAGGTATTCCGCTTCCGGTACGTTGAAGTACACCCAGAGTTTGCTGTTATCGGAGAGGGTGGTGAGTAGTTCGCCTTCATCTAGCAGACTGCCTTTTCGGATGTCGTTGAAGCGACCCACAATACCGTCGAACGGAGCGCGGATCTCGGTGAAGCCCAGGTGAGCCTTGGCCAGTTCGTATTCAGATTTTACCTTTTGTAATTTGGCGTGCGCCAGGGCCAGTTCGTTTTTGGATACAATGTTGCTGTCGGCCAGCGCTTTGGTGTTTTGATATTCAATTTCCGTGAAATT
>JADZFI010000335.1 GCA_020850025.1 Saprospiraceae bacterium | reverse complement strand
GTTTGTGCGCCAGGGAGCTCAAACCAGAATTTTGTGCGTTTTTTGCTGTAATTACCCACTTCATTCAGGGTTTCTGCTTCGTAGAGCCTGCCGTTGAGCATCACATAGCGGATGCTTTCGGTGTTCTGAATGTTTTCCAGCGGGTTTTTATCCATCACGATCAAATCTGCCAGTTTGCCAACGGACAGGGAGCCGATTTCCTTTTCCATGCCGAGGTATTTGGCCCCGTTCAGGGTAGCGCAGCGCAGGGCTTGCAGGTTCGACATGCCTCCTTGTTGCAGCATCCAGAGTTCCCAGTGCGCACCCAGGCCGTTCAGTTGTCCGTGAGCGCCCATGTTGATGTTTACGCCGGCATCCTGCAGTTTTTTACAGGATTTCGATACCAGAATGTGCCCGTTTTGGTATTCTTCATCCGGAACCATGGTGCGGTGCCTACTGCGCTCATCCAGGATGTGCTTGGGGGTGAAGTTCAGCAGGGGCTTTTTCTTCCACACTTCCGTGTTTTGATACCACTGGTATTCACCGTTCAGGCCGCCATAATTCACGATCAGGGTTGGTGTGTTGTGGGTTTTGGTTTTGCTCCAAAGTGTTACCACATCGTTGTAAAGCGGCGCCACCGGAATGTTGTGCTCTATGCCTGTGTGGCCGTCTACCACCTGTGTAAGGTTGTGGTGGAAGAAGGAACCGCCCTCCGGCACCACCAGCATATTGAGCTCGCGGGCGGCGGCAATTACCTGCTGGCGCTGATCGCGGCGCGGCTGGTTGTAGCTTTTTACAGAGAATGCTCCCCATGCCTTGGTGCGGCGCAGGGTGGAACGGGCGTCGTCCAGCGAGTTGATGGGAGCTTTGAAGTCGCCGTCGGCGCCATAAAGAATGGTACCTGTAGAGTAGGAGCGGGGGCCCACCATTCGGCCGGATTTCAGCATTTCAGCGTTGGAAAATGCCATTTCCGAATTCACGGAGGGGTCGTGCTGGGTGGTTACGCCATAGGCCAGTTGGGCATGGTACTCCCAAATTTTTTGGGCATTTAATCCAAAGCGGAAGTTGCCTGGGTGCGCATGCACGTCCACCAAACCGGGCATGATGGTTTTGCCCTTGCAGTTGATGCGGGCGGCAGTTGCATCCGTTTTGGCGCGTGGTTTACCCACGTAAGTGATCTTGTTGTCGGTCACTTCCAGTTCGCCGTTTTCAATCACCTGATCGCCTTCCATGGTGATGATGCGGGCATTTTCAAAGATCACCTTGCCCTTGGGCTTGTCGGCCTTGAGCGTGAGTCCGATTTTCAGGCCGGCCTCCGGCAGAGCCGGCAGGGAATCCGGCGCCCCCGGCAGATAAGCGAAGCGGTCTTTCAGATCGATGGTGAAATATTCATCGCCCAGGGTATAGTGCAACTTTTTGGAATCGGCGCTCCAGTGCAGGTTGTAGCCTGCATCCCTGCTCACGCAAGTGGCCGGAACGGCTTTTGTATCGGCGCTCAGGTCGAGGGTTTTGCCGGTTTCAGGGAAAGCGCAGATATAAGTTTTGTGCAATTCAATGAACGCCAGCCATTTGCCATCAGGAGAAACCGTGAAAGAGTGGGCGTATTTGGATTTTACATGCACCTTTTCGTCTTTGCCGTTCAGGTCGTACGATTTCAGGCTCTTATCCAGCGGACCGAACAAGGTGCCGCCGGTTTGCACCAAAATACGTTTGCCGTCAGCCGAAAAACGCGGATTGTCGCCACCCTCGCATATCAGGCGCGGGAAGTCGAGTCCGTTCAGATCCGCCATATAAATGCCGGGTTTGTCGGTCAGTGCCGGGCCCATTTCATCGTCGCCATCCTGAATTTTGAACACGATGAATTTGCCATCGGGAGAAAAAGAGGGTGTTCGATAGATGTGTTTTTTCAGTCCGCGAATATTGGGTTTGGAGCCTGAGAACTGAATGCTTCCGCGATTTTCATCGCTCCAGGTCACGTAGGCAATGGTTTGTCCGTCGGGCGAAAAAGAGGGTTCAAAGGCCAGGACATTTTCATCGCCAGCCAGCACCTCGGGTTTGCCGTTGGGCAGACTTTTGCGGTACAAATAACCGGCAGCGTTGAACACCAGGGTTTTGCCATCGGGAGAGGTCAGCGCCTGGCGGATGGCGCGGGCGGCGAATTCGTCTTCGTACACCTTGTTGTCAAACTTCAGCGTTTCGGCGAGTTTGGTTTTTACGTTGCAGGTAAAGGGAATTTCTGTTACCGATTCGCGCTGGATCTGGTTGTTCTTTTCATCATATCCGAAATTGATCTTTTTGATCTTGCCGCCTGCCCAAATGAGGATGGCGCCCTTTTCAGGGCTGGTATTCAGGAAGGTATAGCCCGGGTAGCACCCGAAAATCGTCCAGGCTTCTTGTTGGTCTTTGTCGAGGCCATCGTACAGCGGAAACTCTTCGCCGGTGGCCAGATTTCGCAGACAAAGCACAGATTTCACCCCATCGCGTCGTACAAAAGAAAGCCAGCGACCGTTGGGGCTCAGTTGCGGACGGCAAGCGCCGCCTGCTCCGCCCGATACTTCCTCGATTTTGCCCTCCTGCCGGTCATAGCGGCGGATGGCAAAAATCTGGGAATTGGGGTTTTTATTGTACTGGAAATAACCTCCGCCGTACATGTCTTCACTGAAGTAAATGTAACGACCGTCGGAGCTTACGCAGGGCTCGTTCACATCCTGCTGGTCGTTTTTGCGCTTGGTAAGCTGAATGCCTTCACCGCCGGTGAGGTGGTACATCCACATTTCACCTGCGCCCAGCGAGCGTGAGCTGGTGAAATGTTTTCTTGCTACAATGTATTCATTGTCAAGCCATTCTGCATTGTTGAGCAATCGGAAGCTTTCCTTGGTGATTTGTTTGGCGCCGGAGCCGTCGGAGTTCATATACCAGATGTTATCGCCACCGCCTGCATCGGAGGTGAAAGATATCTTTTTGCCGTCTGGCGAGAAACGCGGTTGTACCTCCCATGGCAGTCCGGAGCGGATGCAGGTGGCAGTTCCGCCGGAAATGGGCATGGTGTAAATATCGCCCAGCAGGTCGAATACGATGGTATTGCCGTCGGGGCTTACGTCGAGGCACATCCAGGTGCCCTCGGAGGTGGTGAATTCCACGTCGCGGTAAGGGACGCCGCCGGCTACGGGGTTGGACACCTCCCATTTGGGTTTTTCCTGGGCCTGCAAGCTCAGGGCTGAAAGCAACAAAAGGGTAAAAAGAGAGCTACGGTTCATGTTGTGATAAAATTAAGTCGGTAAGATTGGCGTTTGGGCATGCATAAATACGGCCTTGGTGCGAGATTCAGGGAAAGATAGACCAGAAAACCCTCCCAAAACCTCATCAGCAAAAAAACAGGGGGAAAGCCCGGGATTTTATCCGATTTTTGCGCCGCCTAATTTTACTTGGGATGCCGCGGATTGTTTGGAACGCGAAATCCACGGCATCCAAACACTAAGATACAAATGCAGAAATTTTTCGCATTTCTAAAGCAGTTCATACAGTTTTTCCGCAGGCACGGCGACGACGACCGGAGTCTGATGGAGAAGTTGCGTGACAAATACCGGCTGGTGATCATGAACGATGATACTTTCGAGGAAGTGACATCGCTCAAGCTCACGCCGCTGGCTGTTTATGTGGCAGTTAGTTCGTTGATTGTGGGAACGGCCATTTTGGTCACTATGCTCATTATCTGGACGCCCTTGAAGAGATATATTCCGGGGTATGGCGATTTTACCCGCGATTCCGAGATTGCTCAACTGACCAGCAAGGTTTCTGACCTGGAGAATGAGATTGAAGCGCATCGTTTGTACAATGAGAATTTCCGAAAGTTACTCACCGGAGATGTGCAGGGAATGACCGAGGAGGATGTAAAAAAACAAGGAAAGCCGGAAAATCCTGCCGATACACTGCCGCACGATGTGGATCGTATACCGGAAGATGAGCAACTCCGTGCGGCTGTAGCCACAGGCGAGTT
>JADZFI010000334.1 GCA_020850025.1 Saprospiraceae bacterium | reverse complement strand
GTGCAATACATACTGGGAGAAGCGGATTTTTTTGGATTAAAATTTCTGGTAAATCCTTCTGTGCTCATTCCTCGTCAGGAAACCGAAGAACTGGTGGCCTGGGTGCTGGAATGGTTGAAAGAAAGAAGAGAAGAGTTCATAAGGCTTATTGACATTGGCACCGGCAGCGGCTGAATCGGCATCACGCTGCAGAAGAAATATTCGGCAATTGAACTTTGGGGATTGGACAAAAGTGAACAGGCGCTGGGAACTGCCCGACAGAACGCTGCAAGGATTCTGCCTGGCAAAACAGTACATCTATTACTTGGAGATATCCTGAACAGGCAAGATTGGTCAATGCTGCCCAAGGCTGGCGTGATCGTTTCCAATCCACCTTATATTCCATTCGCAGAGCAGCATTTGGTGCCGGAACATGTAGCTGCGCATGAGCCGGGTATGGCCTTATTCGTGGAGGATGCCGATCCGCTGCTTTTTTACCGCACTATTGCCGCTTTTGCCCGGGAAAAATTGGCGCCAGGCGGGGCGTTGTTTTTTGAGTGCAATGAATTTAATGCATCTGAGGTATTGCAATTAATGCAGGATCAGGGGTTTGGAAGGGTAGCATTGCGCAGGGATCTGGCAGGGGCGGAGCGGATGGTGATGGGAGAATTGCCTGAACTATAAACAAAAACCGCGTAGCGGTGACATTCTCGTCCATGAAAACAAAACAACATCGCACCGAAGGGAGTCGGTATTATCCCAAACGATATGATTTCGATCCCGCCACGCGGGACGCCATCCTGGATGAAGGGCTGTTATGCCATGTCGGGTTTCAACGGGAAGGGCAACCTATCGTTATTCCCACAGGTTATTGCCGGGTGGACAACACCCTTTACCTGCACGGTTCTGTAGGCAGCCACTTTTTTATGGAAATGGCCAAAGGCAGACCAGTCTGCATCAGCGTGACCTTGCTGGATGGCCTGGTCTTGGCCCGTTCAGTGTTTAACCATTCCATGAATTATCGCTCGGTGGTGGCTTTCGGGGAAACGCGGTTGGTGGAAAGCGAGGAGGAGCGCTGGATGGCAGCAGAGCGGTTCACCGAGCACGTTATTCCGGGCCGTTGGGCAGATGCCCGGAAGCCAAGTGCGAGCGACATGAAGAAAACCATGTTTATTGCGGTAGACATTCAGGACGCATCCGTAAAATTACGGGCACACTGCGTAGCTGATGATCCGGAAGATATGCAACTTGAGGTGTGGGCAGGTGTCCTTCCGTTAAGCCTAAAAGCACAAACCCCGGAAACGGATGAATCCGGCATTACAGGCATTCCTGTTCCTGACTACCTGACTGATTATCAGAGATAAATATGATCTTCCAGCAAAGTACCCATGATGATCTGAATACCATTTTCAAATTGTACGATGCTGCCATCGCACATCAAAAAGCGGTTTCCAATATGCATTGGTTGCCTTTCGACAGGGAATTGGTGACTCAGGAAATACAGGAAGGCAGGCAATGGAAAATCCTGGTGGATGATCAGGTAGCCTGTGCGTTTGTGGTTGCCTATCAGGATGCGGCCATATGGGGTGATAAAGATCGTGAGTCTTCCGTTTACCTGCACCGGATTGTTACCGATCCAGCGTTCAGGGGGCGCAACTTTGTGGGCGCCATTCTGGAATGGGCAAAATGGCATGGAAAAACCCTTGGGAAGAAGTTCGTCAGACTCGATACCTGGGCGGAAAATCTTAAACTCAAGGAAATTTATGAACGCAACGGATTTCAATTCCTTGGCGTAGTTACACCCACTGATTTGGCTGCCTTGCCGAGTCATTACTCCGGGATCCGGCTAAGCTTGTTTGAAGTTGCACTGTAAACCGACTGAACAAGTTATATGCAAAGCTCCATACACAAGGGTTGATTTGGCTTTAGCCAAATTAACCCTTCGTGCCTTCGTGCCTTAATTCCCGGCTTTTTGTTCCTTTTTCTCCTGTTTTTTGAAATACCGCCGGAATAAGACATTGCTTTTCAGCGCCTCCATGTCCTGGGCAAAGGCAGCAGTACCTTTTTCGGCATTTTTGATGGTGTTGCGCAAGCTTTCTGCCATCAGCGAATCGCGCATGAGCGCAGTAACGGTACCATTTCCTTGCTGAATATCTTTGTCCAGCGTTGCAACCATTTGATTGACATCGCTGACGAGTCGCTGGGTGCTGGTTTCCAGGGTCTGGATTTGGGTGACTACCTGCTTTATTTCTGTGGCAAGCGTGGTGTCCTTGAGCAATACAGCAAGCGTACCTTTCCCTTCCCTGGCTTGTTGCAGGGTTTCAATGGCATCCTTCATCAGAATGGAGGCATTCTGGCTGGTCTCGTGCAGGTGGTGAAGCGATCCGCTCAGGTTGGCGGCGATCGTTTTGTCGTTGAGCAGGCTGGAAAGGGCGGTGCTCGTGTTGATAAGGTGAATGGTTTCGAGTAGTTCTTCTGTAATTTTTGCTACATTCTCGTTGGTACCGTAAAGGGTTTGCAGCATTTTTTCGGTATTAAGTTCCTCTCTTGAAGGAAGCATTTCACCGCCCTGAACGAATGGGGCGCTTCCGCCGATAGCAGTGATATTGATCACACGATTCCCGATCAAACCGTCGGTGCCGAGACTCACCAGGGAATTCGTCCGGATGTATTTGCGCATGCGCTTTTCCAGTGTCATGGTGACCTCCACCACGGTATCATTCAGGATCTTTATACCCTGCACGCTGCCAACGTCAATGCCCGAGAACCGGACGTTGTTGCCCAATAGCAGTCCGTTGACATCGCGGAAATGCGTTTTTACCTCCAGACTGGAGCCAAACAAGGTCTTGTTCTTCCCAAGAGTGTAAAGGGCAAAAACCAGAATCGTAAGTCCGGCTATTACGAAAACACCCAGTTTGACGGCATTTATTTTTCTTCTTTTCATCGCATCAATAAAAGAATGGTTTGATTTTAGGGTCATCAGAGACCGACAGTTCTTCGTAGGTTCCTTCTGTATAACATTTCCCGTCGATGAGCATAGCAATGCGGTGTGCTACTGTTTTGACGCAGTGCATGTCGTGAGAGATAATGATAGAAGAGGTTTGATACTTGTCGCGTATCTGATTGATCAGTTGGCTGATTTCCAGACTGGTAATGGGATCAAGTCCTGTGGTGGGTTCGTCGTACAGGATGATTTCCGGTTTCAGGATGAGAGTTCTTGCCAGTGCAATGCGTTTGCGCATGCCGCCGGACAGGTCGGCAGGCATCATATCTACGGTGTGTTTTAGTCCCACATTTTCCAGCGCTTCCATGACCATTTCATCCACTTCCGAAGCATTTAGTTGAAAAGAGTGCCGGCGCAGCGGAAACTCCAGGTTTTCCCGTACGGTCATGGAATCGTACAAGGCATTGCTTTGGAACAGAAAGGCTACTTTAACTCTGAGATGATCAAGTTGGAGATGGTTTAGGGTCTGAACATCTTTGCCCAGTACCCTGATCCTCCCTCGATCCGGGTCGATCAGGCCGATGATGCATTTGATGAGTACCGATTTGCCTGAGCCTGATTTGCCCAGCACCACCAGATTTTCGCCACGATGCAGGGTCAGGTTTAAGTGATCCAGCACCTTGTTGGCGCCGAATGATTTACTCAAACCTTCAATTTTAATAACCTCGTCCTTCATGTAAGGGTGCATCAGGGTTGGAACATGTCGGAAATTTGAACAGCAATGAGATCCAGGATGAAAATGGCCACTGAGGAAGCTACCACAGAAGAGTTGGCGGAAAGACCTACGCCCTCAGTGCCTCTTTCACAATAATAACCTTTGTAGCATCCGATAATGCCCACTGCAAAACCAAAAAAGAAGGTTTTGATAAAGGCCGGTATGATGTCAATATAGGTCAGATTATCGAATACTTTCTTAAAAAAAAGCGGATAGGTGAGGGTCTCGTAGATATTGACCCCCAGATAAGCGCCAATCAGGGAGATGGTATCCGACAAGATGACCAGCACCGGAAGCATCAGCATGGTGGCCAGGGTTCGCGTTACCACGAGGTATTTAAATGGATTGGTGCCTGATACTTCCATGGCATCAATTTGTTCGGTTACTTTCATGGAACCCAGCTCGGCTCCTATGCTGGAGCCGATTTTTCCGGCGAAGATCAGGGCCGTTAGGATGGGCCCGATTTCCCGAACGATGGAGATGCCCACCATGGCCGGTATTTGTACTTCCACCCCATAGTACACCATGGTAGGGCGCAACTGCATGGTCAGCACCAGCCCGATGATAAAGGCGGTTAAACCGACCAGCGGCAGGGAGCGGTAACCCACAACGTAGCATTGCCGGAAAAACTCCTCCCACTCAAAACGCGGTTTAAAGCCTTCGCGGAAAAACCTGGCCGAGAACCTGGCGATTTCACCGAGTTCGTTCAGAAAGGATTTGACGTTGTCGGGTCCGTCTAACATGCTAAAAATAGGGGTCGCACGGGC
>JADZFI010000333.1 GCA_020850025.1 Saprospiraceae bacterium | reverse complement strand
CCGGACTCATGAGAAACGGCCCTGATTTGCCGGGAGCCTTCCACGCGCTTTTCCAAAGCGAGGGGAAAATGCTGTTCAAGGCCTGCGGTATTCGAAGCCCGGATTTGTTGCATAAATTGAACAGCTCCAGCGATACAGATTGGCTCGGGATCAACTTCTCTCCGGCAAGCAAGCGACGCATAAGTCCGGAAGCCTTTGCCCAAATGCAGCCAGCCCAATTCGACCGGCTGGTGGCTGTTTTTTACCAAAATGATCCTGCGGAAATCATAGAGTTGTTGGCGCGGTTTCCATTCAAAACCATACAATTATATGCCGGTGATGTATGCCCGGCGTTCGTACGTGAATTGAAAACCAGAGTAATACTAGCCATTAAAACACCTCCTGACCTGTCAGCAGACAAGATACTGGCCTCACTGGTTGAGCCTTACGCGGCAGATGTAGATTGTTTTATTCTGGATGGAGCAAGTCCTGGGTCCGGAACAGGAATAAAAAGTGATCTCCCTGAACACTTCCCCTACCCTTTCCTCCTCGCCGGCGGGTTGAATGAAGATAACCTGGAATTAGCTGCACAATACCCCAACTGCATTGGTGTAGACATCGCCTCGGGCATTGAAACGGATGGAGAACCAGATTTTGAGAAAATCCGGCGCATTAAGGTGCGGTTAGCTGCCCTACCTTTGCCGCATGACCTTTCAGATCGTCTTTAACCTTTATCCCGCTACCCCAACGCTCTTCTTACCCTCTGCCAATGTAGTCCAACTAAGCAGGGACGGGCAGTTTTCACACATTGCGCAACGTGCTACTCCGGCTACGATAGGAGCTTACAATCTTGTGCCAACAGATGATGAGCTAAGACTGTTCGACCTCATTGACACCCTCCAACCCAAGGCTCTGGAAGCAAAGTACAAGCCGCCAAAAGCCAAAACCTGGCCCACACTGGCTCAACTGCTGGCCGACAATACCACCAAGCCCGTAGTGGAGAAGTTCATTTTTGGCAAACTTGACCTCTTTTTGAGTGAAATAGTGCGCAACCGGCTGCCCATTACCCTGGATGCAGAGAAAAAAACATTGGTCAAAGATGTGCTCCTGGAATTTCCGGATCAAGACCTGATCCCCTTCCTTTACTTCCGGAAAAATGATGATTCCAGCATAGAATACCGTCTGAAACTGGGAACAGAAACAGAGCAATGGTCGCTTACGGGTCGCGATCTGAACCCGCTTACCAATACCGATCCGGCCTGGATACTGGAAGGCCACAAACTTTACCGGGTCCACGGCATCAACGGCAACATGGTGAAGCCCTTCCGCCAAAAAGAGTTTATCCTTATCCCGGCCGACAAAGCGCGAACCTACTTCCAGCAATTCATCACCAAAAGTGTACGCCGAAGCAGGGTGGAAGCAGACGGTTTTAAGGTATTAAAAGCCGATCAACTCCTGAAAACACTGCTTGAACCGGTAGAAAACATTTTGGAGGGCAAATGGTACCTAAAACCGCTATTTGAGTACGATGGGGCCGTTTTTGCCTATGGCGAGCGACGCGACCGCGTCACCAGCCTGGAGGTGCCCCCCGACCCTGCGGCAGAGGTAACCGTTCACCTCATTTGTCGGGACCATACGCTGGAAACCGATCGGATACAAACGCTCCGCAACCTGGCACTGGTAGAGGCCGGCTCCCTGTGGTCGGTGGATATGGACAATACCAGCCTGGAGAAAGTGATCAACTGGTTGGGCGGCAACCAGGCTGAACTTGCCCGTGCCGGCATACAGGTGATGTTACCTCAGGTAGAGGGCAAAACCCTGAGTTTATCCAACGGAAGCCTGCAAATTCAATCGAGGGTAGCGGGCGACTGGTTTGATATAGACGGACAACTTCAGGTGGGCGAGTACACTTTCCCTTTCAAAAGCCTGTTCCCCTTTCTGAAAAAACGGGATCCATTCTTCCCTTTGCCCAACGGGACCTGGTTCCTCATTCCGGAGGAATGGTTTACACAGCATACCGATCTGGCCATTTCCCTGCAGGAAAAAGGAGATGCCCTGCGCTTGCCCAAAGCACTTTACACCCTTTTGGACAGCATGGCATTGGAAGGTGGCGAAATGGAACTGCCTGAAATAGACCCCGAAAAAGTGGACTATCAACCCTCCGACCAGCTCCGGGCATCGCTCCGGCCGTACCAGCTCACAGGGGTAAAATGGTTAGTAGGACACTGTCAGCACGGACTTGGCGCCTGTCTGGCCGACGATATGGGCTTGGGTAAAACCCTGCAAACCATTGCTACGCTGGTTTGGGCAAAAGAACATTTAAACCGACCTGCGTTGGAAAATGCACCTGCCATGCCCGGGCAGCTCGATCTATTCTCCGCGCACCGCGAAACCCTCCGACCACTGGGGGCCCTGGTCATATTGCCGGCATCTCTGGTTTTCAACTGGCAGCGAGAGTTGGCTCAGTTTGCACCGGGTTTGTTCGTTTACGCGCATGTTGGCCCCGGCCGACAGAAAAATCTGACGACCCTGAATTCACACGATGTGGTGCTGACCACTTACCACACCGCGCGGCAGGATTTAGGTCTGCTGGAAAAAGTGAACTGGCAGTTCATCATTCTGGATGAGAGTCAGCAAATCAAAAACCGGGAATCCGATATTTCCAAAGTAGTGCGCGGGTTGCAGGGCAAGCACCGGATTTCCCTATCCGGCACGCCGATTGAGAACTCCCTGGCCGATTTATGGACCCAAATGGAATTCATCAATCCGGCAACACTTGGCACCTATTCGGAGTTCAGGGAGCAATTTCAGCTCCCCATTGAGAAACAGGGCGATGAACAGGCAAAAGCCGGATTATTCAAAAGAGTACAGCCTTTTTTCCTCCGGCGCACCAAAGAAGAGGTGGCGCCGGATTTGCCGCCGTTGAGCAACCAGGTGTTTTATT
>JADZFI010000332.1 GCA_020850025.1 Saprospiraceae bacterium | reverse complement strand
CGGCAGCCCCGTTTTTTTCCGGGGAGAATGGGAGGGTAAGTCCTATGAAGACAAAGGAACCGTTTTACAATACCAACCCGAAAAAATGCTGCGCTACGATTATTTCAGCAGCTGGTCAGACCTCGAAGACCGTCCGGAGCACTATCAGATCATTACCTCTCGGGTAAAACCCAAAGGCAACAGCACGGTGATTACCCTCCTTCAACAAAACATTGATACGCTAGAGAAAAAGGTGCATTCCGTTCAAACCTGGGGCGCGCTTTTGGATGATTTGAAAAAGCTGATGGAAAACAGGTAATCGCAAATCCTAAATTCCCATTTCCCTCGTTCGTACTACCTTCGCCTTTCAAATTTGTCTGAAATGTTGAGCGCAGCACGAATTTTTCTCCTGTTTTTCACCTTATGGTCGGTGTCGGTAAGCGCCCAGAACCCCACAGAGGCTCGTCGCAACGGCGAACGCGCTTTTGCCAACGGGCGCTGGGCAGAAGCGGAAGCCCGCCTGGCCGAGTACCAGAAAGCCAAGCCCGGCGATCTGACGGTGCTCAGCAAACTGGGCATTGCTCTGTATCAGCTGCGTCGCGGCGAAGAAGCCCGGCGTTATCTGGAATACGTGGCGGCCAAAGACCCGGACAGGAAAGACCCGGAGCTGTTTTATTACCTGGGCCGGGTGCGGCACGGGCTGGGCGACTGGGAGAAGGCCATTCTTGCCTATAAACAGTACCTGCGGGTGAGCAGCGACCGCCACCCCCTGCGCGCGCATGTGACCGACAATATCCGGCGCTGCGTGACGGGTATGCAGGCTCAGGCGAATCCGCAAATTGCGCTGGTGGAAAACCTGGGCGACCGCGTAAATACGCCGGGCGATGAGTTTGCGCCTATTCCATCTATCAATCACTCCGACCGGATTTACTTTGCTGCGGCCCGGCAGGGAAGTGTTGGTGGGGAACGCAACGACGACGGTTATGAGGATACTCAGCGCGGGCACTGGTGCAGCGACATGTTTGCAGCCCGACTGCTCAACAGCGGTTGGGAAATGCAGGGCAGCCTGGGCGGTATTTTGAATACCTCCCGTTTTGAGGTACCGCTGGGGTTCAATGTCAACGGCCAGATTTTGTATTTCTTCAGGGGCTACACGCTTTACAGCGGCGAAATTTTTGCCGACACCGCCGCCCGAAAAGACGAATACTCCATGCAGTTGCCGGCCCTCCAAAGTCCGGTGAAGGCGGAAGAAGGCGATAGCAACCCCCTGTTTTTCAACGATCACACCATTATTTTCGCCAGTCGGCGCCCGGGTGGACAGGGCGGGCTGGATTTGTGGTGGGCCATGCGCACCGACAGCACCTGGAGCGAACCGCAGAACCTTGGGCCGGAGATAAATTCGGCCTATGATGAAGACATGCCTTTTTTGGCAAAGGACGGGGCCACCCTGTATTTTAGCAGTAATCGCCTGGAGAGCATTGGTGGGATGGACGTGTTCAGGAGCGTGTTTGATGCAAAAAAACGCGTCTGGACCGCCCCGACCAGCCTGGGCGCCCCGGTTAACTCACCAGAAGACGATGTGTATTTCCGTTTGGCCAATGATGGTCATGCCGCCTATTTCGCATCCGACCGCCTGGGAGGGTACGGACAGCGCGATTTGTATATTGCCTATTTCCAGGAATCTCAGGCCGAGCAATTGGCCATGGCTCAGGCGGCGGTATTTACCCAGGCTGAGCAAAACAGCGGCGAAGTGCAGGAAATCCGGGAAGTGAACATTCCGGTGCTCATGTATAATAACGACCAGGATGTTCTATCGGCCGATAACATGAAGGTGATAGAACGGGTGGCTGCGCTGGCGCGCAATTATCCGCAGGCTTCGCTGTTGGTAACGGTGCACACGGACGGCAGTCTGCAGCCCAAATTTGATTTGTACAATGGGATCAAGCGCGCAGAAATGGTAGGAAAAACCATGACAGACCGCGGCATTCCGCCCAGTCGGGTGCTGCTGCGTTGTGTGGGCGCAGGTTATCCTGTTGCCCGCGAGGTACTGGACGCCCAGCCCAACCCGGCTGCAGGCGGATTGAACCGCCGCATCGAGTTGAGCCTGGTGGGGAAAGACAACCTTCCCCTGCGCCAAACCCTGGAACGCCCGCTTATCTCCGAATTTATGTCGGCCCCGGGCGCACAGCGGCTGGAGGAGCAAACCAACGGCTTGTCGTACCGGGTGGAAGCAGCCATTACCCGGCAGGTGCTGACCAACGATGTTATTGCTATGTTCAGCGATCTGGCCATAGAAACACAGCCCGGAACAGGCGCCTATCGTTACACGGCAGGAGTATTCAAGAAATTCAACGAAGCGGCCCTGCTCCTCAAGGACCTGGTTGACCAGGGCTTTACCGAGGCAAAGGTTATTGCCTATATCAACGGCATCCGACTGGCCAAGGCAGAAGCAGTTTCCCTTCTGAAAAAGTATCCGGACCTTGCAGGGTACATTAAAGGGTAGGAAGGCACTAAGACACAAAGGCGCTAAAACACCAAAACACCAAAACACCAAAACACAAAGAGCATGAGATATATGATTCTGTTGGCCACCGTTATGGTTTTCACCGCGTGCGGGCCGAACTATCTTTTTGAGGAAGAAAAGGACATCCAAACCGAGGGTTGGCTGTACCGCGACACGCTGGATTTTCGGTTCAACATTACCGACACGTCGGCGCTGTACAACCTGAGCGTTGCGTTCACCTATGCGGATACCTTTCCGAATCAGAATGTGTACATCAAATTTTACACGAAGTTTCCGGACGGAAAACGGCTGAGCAAGCCGCTGTCTTTCGATTTGTTTGATCCTGAAGGGAAGCCGGCCGGTAAATGCTCCGGAGGTACTTGCAGTACCAATATCCCCATTCAGCAAAACGCTTTTTTTGAAAAGGCAGGGGAATACGTGATCACCCTGGAGCAATTTGGCCGAAAAGAGGCATTGCCCGGCATCAAAGCCATTGGTTTTATGGTTGAAAAGACGGAGAAGAAAAAGTAGTATTCGAGTGTTTGGGTGTTCGAGTTTTCGAGTGGGCGGTCGGCTTGAGGAGTTGGGGGCTAAAATCGCAAAATGTAAATCATGTACGCTTATCTTAAAGGAGAAATTACGTTCCGCAGCCCGGCCTTTATCACCCTGGAGGTGAATGGCATAGGCTTTCATGTCAATATTCCGCTCAGCACTTATACAGCGCTGCAGGGTCAGGAGCGTGCCACGGTGTACACGCATTTGATTGTGAAGGAAGACTCGCATACCCTGTTTGGTTTTGCCACTCAGGTGGAGCGGAGCATGTTTGTCAATTTGATAGGCGTAACCGGCGTGGGCGCTACCACGGCCCAGTTGATCCTGTCGTCCATGACCGTAGACGAGGTGCGTGCTGCGGTGATTGGAGAACAGGCGCATGTGCTGCAGCGGGTGAAGGGCATTGGCGCCAAAACAGCCAAACAGATCATCCTGGATTTGAAATCCAAACTCAGCAAGGAGTCTTCCGACGGTCCTGTGCTGTTGCCCGGCATGGTGGACGATACGGTGCGGGAGGAGGCCCTTTCGGCGCTGATGGCATTGGGTTTCAATCGGATTGCCGTACAAAAAGCCCTCAACAGCGTCATGCGCGAGCATCCCAATACGGGTAAAGTGGAGGATTTGATCAAACTGGCCTTGAAAGCGCTGGCGGTGTGAGAAGGAAAAATAAGTCGGCAGGTGTATAAAACATTCCGGCTTTTCTACATTTGGCCATCTTTTCAAAACGAAATTTTGATCCAGCATGAGCCAACTCAACGCCAACCGGCTTTTTACAGCCTCCTGTTTTGCCCTGGTCACCACGGCCTTTGCTTTCGCCATTAGGGCGGGCATCCTCAATGAATTGCGGGACAAACTGGGCCTGGATGGCACCCAGTTGGGTCTGATCAACCAGATGGTGCTGGGCATTGGCTTCCCGATTGCCACCATTGTTGGCGGATTGTTGTACAACGAATTGGGTCCAAAACGCATGGTCTGGATCGCTTTTGCCTGTCATTTGCTGGGCATTCTGAGTACCATTTTTGCCACCAGTTTTGAAGTATTGCTGGTATCCAGCTTTTTTGTGGGCTTCGGCAATGGCTCGGTGGAGGCCGCCTGCAACCCGATGATTGCGGGCATGTATTCCAACAACAAAACCACCATGCTCAACCGCTTCCACGTGTGGTTCCCGGGCGGGATTTTCCTGGGTTCCCTGATTTCCCAATTCATCACCAGCACCGGGATGTCGTGGCAGGTTCAGGTGGCCGTTATGCTCATTCCAACGGTGGTCTATGCGTTCCTGTTCTGGGGACAAAAATTCCCAGAAGCTGCCGAGGCGGGCCAGGCTAAGTTATCAGACAACATCAAAGGGATGCTGAATCCATTGTATCTGTTCATGCTGTTGTGCATGGTGCTTACGGCCAATACCGAGCTCAGCACCCAGCAGTGGGTGGGTCCGTTGCTCGCATCTTCAGGCGCTGAACCCATGATCATTTTGGCGCTGACCACCGGATTGATGGCGGTTGGCCGCTATTAT
>JADZFI010000331.1 GCA_020850025.1 Saprospiraceae bacterium | reverse complement strand
TTACGACTTCACACTGAGCAGTCTGAAAGACTACAACTCAGGCTCTGTGGAGCTGATGCTGCAATACGACCTGAAACGGTTGGATGGCGCAAATGGCAAGAACAAGAAGAAAAACATGACCAACCCCCGCTTCTTCATGTAAGAGGTTTTCCGGGAAAACCAGTATGACTCCTTTCACCACTTAATCATGTTCGCAAAATGAGATCCTATCTGCATAATACTCTGACAGTAATCGGCCTGGTTTGGGTTTGTGCGCTATCTGCGCAAACCGTGCCGGAAAACGCCCCGCCGGTGAAGGTGGACGTCAAAAATGAAACAGCTGTGAATACAGTTGGACTTGAATTCAGTCCAACGTTCTATGAGGACGGGATTGTTTTCATCTCTACAAATACAGAGATATCCAAAAAACAAAAAGTGGATCAACAGCAGGAGATGATGATGTCTATCCTGCGCTCCCGTCGTAATGCCGAAGGTCTGCTACAGCCGGCTGAAGTATTTGCACAGGAGTTGAATTCCATCAACAACCACGAAGGGCCTGTTTGTTTCGATCGGACAGCGGAGACGGTCTATTTCTCCAGCAACTCCGTTATTGAAGGCAAAGAGCAGTTTGCCAAAGACAAGGTTCAACATACCAGAATCTATGCGTCCAAAAAGGTAAACGGCGTTTGGGGCGTACCCGTACCCCTCCCCTTCAACAATGGCGAATTCGACGATTTTCACCCGGCCATCAGCATTGATGGCGACAAGTTGTTTTTTGCCTCCAACCGGCCGGGTTCCATGGGAAGTACCGATATCTATGTATCATACAAAGTGGGTGAGTCCTGGAGCGAACCTGTAAACCTGGGCCCCACTGTAAACACAACCGGTCGCGACGCATTCCCCTTTATCCATGCCGATAATACCCTTTACTTTGCTTCCGATGGACAATCTGACCGCAAAGGAGGATTCGATTTGTATTATTCCATTCCGGAAGGCACACAATGGACCAAGCCCATCAATCTGGGAGAACCATTCAATACTGCCGGTGATGATATCGGACTGATTGTAGATCTGAATAAAATCAATGGCTATTTCTCTACTAATGGCGCCGGTGGCGCTGGTGGCGACGAGATTTTTAGCTTTCATTCGGAGTTCGGCAATCTCGACGACTATTTGCTGCAAAACAAGCGCGTGCCAGACAGAAATCTGGACTTGAAAGTGGTAGTTACCGACAAAACAACTGGCAGCCCGATAAAAGATGCTGAAGTTCAGGTGCTTAACTACGACGGCGCTAACGTTATTGGTCGTGATGAACAGGGAAATCTCATCACCGTACAAACCATAGATGGTAAAGAAGTGATCGGCTCCATGCCGCCGGATAAGGGGATTAACGGAGAAACAGATAGCAAAGGCCGGTTCCGCACCGACATCAAGCCTGGCAACTATGTGGTCATCATCACAAAGAAAGGATATCAGACCAAGCAAATCCGTCTCCCGATCTCCAAACCAGGCAACGAACTGGCTGCTCAACTGGAGAATACCAGCCTGGCCACCGGCAAAATCCGCTGGATCCCTACCGTGTTTAACTACACTACCAATGCTCCGCTCGCTGGCGCCACACTCATCCTGACAGACAAAGACGGCAAAAAAGATACCCTCATTACCGATGCCAGCGGTACCCTGGAGCATTACATCAATCCGGAAAGCAAGTATAAAGTGGATATCCTTCAAGGCGGACGAGTGATCGGTAGTACCGAGGTGAACACCATCGGCTGGCCGGATATCACCAAGCCAATGTACCAGAATATTTCTGTGGCGCCACTCATGCCTGGTTCTGCCATTGAACTGCCTAATATCTATTATAACTTCAATGATGCGACACTTCGCCCGGATGCCCGCAAGGATCTGGATCTGGTAGTGGCACTTTTGAAGCAACAGCCCAATGTGAATGTTGAACTTCGCAGCCACACTGATAGCCGCGGAACCAACGAATACAACCAGGATCTAAGCCAGCGTCGCGCTAATGGTGTGGTGGAATATCTGGTAACCAAAGGAATTACGCGCAACCGCCTGGTTCCTGTTGGCCTGGGTGAAAGTGAGCTCCGCAATAATTGCCGCGACGGCGTGAACTGTACCGAACAGGAGCATGCAAGAAACCGGCGTACAGAAGTGCGCATGATCACTGGTATGCAGGGTGGCAGCATGGTTTATGTGGATGGAAAACTCGTGGACGGTGCTCAGGCCGACCCGGGTAATGCCAATGTAAATGTGCCACCAGGCGGTACAGTACAAGTAACCAACGCTGAAAGCGATACGTATTACGTGATTTCCGGGTCGTTCCTGATGGAAGCACGCGCAACAGCGCAACTGGCTCGCATCAAGTCAAAAGGCTTTGCTCAGGCTGAAATCGTACGCTTCCCCAACTCCAACTTCTTCTCCGTATGTGTAGCAAAATTCAAAACACGCGAAGAAGCCACCACATTGAAGCGGAAGCTGGATAAGGACAAGGTAGATGCATTTGTACGCGCAGTACAATAATATCATTCTTTGGAATGATTTGAATTAAGGAGCAGTGAAATGATAGTAATGGCAGGTCTTTTTACCTTTGCGGCAACTTTCGGGAGGGTAAGTTGTTATCCCGAATATTGCATCTAAAGCGTAAAAGTCATGGCAATTATCATTACAGACGAATGTATCAACTGTGGCGCGTGTGAGCCGGAATGCCCTAATAACGCTATTTACGAAGGTGGCGTGGAATGGGCCATTTCTGATGGAAATACGGTAAAAGGAAACTTTGAACTGGAAGACGGCAGGGTAGTGGACGCAAGTAAAAAGCTCAGCCCGATTTCCAATGATTTCTACTACATCGTGCCTGATAAATGCACAGAGTGTACCGGATTTCATGAAGAGCCGCAGTGCGCAGCAGTTTGTCCGGTTGATTGTTGTGTGCCGGATCCCGATCGTGTTGAGTCGAAAGATGTACTGCTGGCTAAAAAAGAACGATTACATCTCTGATTTTTCGGCGTTTTATAGCCGTTCGAAAAGAAGAGACTAAAAATTTTTCAAGGTTCTATGATTGCCTGCTACCTTTTAGGGTAGTGGGCAATTTTATTTGTGGGGATAGTACGCCATGTCTTCATATCACCATTTTATAACAGAGCAGTTCTGCCTAAACCTTGTAGCCATTTAAAAAATCTCTCACCGGCATCCTTCTTTTCCCTTCCATCTGAAGTTCCAGCACGGAAATACAGGTATCCTTGGCTCTGATGTACAAGTTCTTGCCATCAGAATACCATTCGCCAGGCTGCATTGAGTCGAGAGCCGATGGAAGGGCGTCTATACGAGCACTGCGCAAAATCTTGAATGTTTTCTGATCGTGTATGGTCCAGGCGCCGGGATACGGACTCAGGCCGCGGATAAAATTATGGATCGATGAGGCGGGTTGATCAAAGTTTATGCTGCAGGTTTCCTGGAATATTTTGGGCGCGTGTGTAGCCTCCTGGTCTTGTTGAGGAATTGGATGAACATCGCCCCGCTCCAAAGCCTGAACAGAGCGCAAAACCAGTCTGGCGCCCGCCACCATCATTCGATCGTGCAATTCTCCGGCTGTTTCATCTGGGCCAATGGTAATTTTCTCCTGCATGAGCAAATCGCCGGTATCAATTTCATGTTGTAGCAAAAAAGTACTTAGCCCGGTTTCCGTTTCGCCATTAATGATCGCCCAGTTAATAGGAGCCGCCCCGCGATATTTAGGCAATAATGAACCATGCAGATTCATGGTACCCATGGGAGGCAGGTTCCAAACTATTTCAGGCAACATTCTGAAGGCAACAACTATCTGAAGATCTGCTCCGAGGCCTTTTAGCTCGCTTAGAAACTCCGGATCTCTCAGTTTCACCGGTTGTAATACCTTCAATCCACGGGAGAGCGCAAATGTCTTGACAGCCGAGTCCTGTATTCCCAAACGCCCGCCCGGCTTGTCCGGGGCTGTGACCACGGCCAATATCTCGTATCCATGATCCAACAGGATCTCAAGCGATGGCACGGCAAATTCCGGCGTGCCCATATAAACAATTCGCATATTTTTGTCGGCTCTTGCAACGTTGCGCAATATGGGTAATTCCGAATGGTATTGCGATACTGCTTTGCAGGACAAAGAAACAGCTTTCCGGTTAAAAGAACGGGGTAGGGTAGTGCACAATCCATCCTGCCCCAAGCCGGAATATATCACCATTCAGGTATCAGATGCCATGCATAAACTATTCTGGACAAATGCTCAGGGACTACAATTGTTTGCCGCTCACTGGCCGGTTTCTTCGCCAAGGGCTGTAATTGCTTTGGTACATGGCCAGGGCGAACATATAGCCAGGTATGACCAAATGGCCCGTTGGTATAACCAGCATGAGATTGCCGTACTTGGGTTCGACCAACAAGGGTACGGCCGAAGCGAAGGCAAGCGCGGCCATGCTCCCAGCCTGGATGCCCTGCTTGATGACATCGGATTATTGCTTGAAAAGACCCGGGAACAATACCCGGATTTGCCACTCTTTTTATACGGGCATAGTATGGGTGGCGGCTTGTGTCTCAATTATACCACCCGCAGGGATCCCGATCTGACAGGCCTGATTGCAACAGGACCCTGGATTCGTCTCGCATTTGAGGCTCCG
>JADZFI010000330.1 GCA_020850025.1 Saprospiraceae bacterium | reverse complement strand
TAGCACCACAACATTGGTAGTCGACGAACGCACCCGGTGCATAGCACCACAACATTGGTAGTCGACGAACGCACCCGGTGCATAGCACCACAACATTGGTAGTCGACGAACGCACCCGGTGCATAGCACCACAACATTGGTAGCCTTTGCAACGTGACGAAATCCCCCTGCCGCATCGCGACACAACCCGACCGTAAGCCGTCCACCGTAAGCCGTAATCCGTAAGCCGTAATCCGTCTACCGTCCACCGTAAGCCGTCACCACAATTTTCCTCGCCCCCAACTGCTTACCACCTGTTTGCAAATACGCTATGTAGACACCCTGGGGAATGCCATGGAAATCAAGCATCTCCTCGTGCCTGCCAAACCCTCTGAACGACTTGCGCAATACAGGCCGACCAGCCATATCGGCTATGATCACCTCTGCATGCTGGCCTGATTTGAGGTTCTCCACGGTTAGCAACGCTTCTCCGGACACCGGATTGGGGCTGATCCTGAATCCCGGCAACGCATAGCCATTTGGTGTAAATGTGCTCGAATTCTCGCCGAGCTTCAACGAATCCAGCGGGAACGTGAAAATGCTGCGGGCAAAAGTGCCTGCTACCAGGCGATGAGCGGCAATATTTACATCCAGATCATACACCGGAACCAAGGGAATACCCGTACCCAGCCGGTTCCAATGCACTCCGCCATCGGTAGTGCCGTACACCCCGCCATCGGTGGCGGCGAAAATCACACTGTCCTGATGCCCCGGCAAAATCACCAGGTCGTTCACCGCCAAATTGGGCAAATCGCCTGAAATCGGGATCCAGGTTGCTCCCTGGTCGTCTGAACGATGGATGCGCGGCACAAAATCATTGTCTCTATACCCTGTCTGACTCACAAATACCCGTCCGGGATCGGAAGGCGAAGCCTTTACAGAAGATACATAGCGGTTGGGCAAACCGGTCGAAATATTGGTCCAGGTCTGATTGTTTGGATTGCCCCGCCACACATTGGCATCGGTGGTGCCTACATAAAGCAATTCAGGGTCAAGCGGACTCTCATGCAGGGTGGTGATGGTATGGAACCTTGCTCCGAATATGATGCCGTCGGTCAGGTCATCGCTGATGGGCGTCCAAACCGGTAAATGCCCCTGACTTCGATAAACCCGGTAGGTACCGGTGTACATTATCTCCGGATCATGCTGCCCAATGGCATATTGCATGTCCCAATGCCGGCGGTCACTGCCATCGATGCCATCTGTGGCATTGCCAAAATTGCCTCCATCGGCCGTACCCACAATACCACCGTTCTGATATTCGTAATAGTAAATGTTCGGGTTGGTGGGGTGAAACACCGCCTGAAACCCGTCGCCACCAAATACCGGCAACCAGCTGTTCAAGTTGACCGCATTACCGGTGCTCGTGCCATTGTCCTGAGCGCCACCGTAATAGGATTCCGGAAAATGCGGATTTACCGCCACCCGGTAAAATTGAGTGGTTGGGATGTTTTCAGCCCTGGCCCAGGTTTGGGCGTTGTCCACTGACCGATACAAGCCGCCATCGGTTCCCAACAGATATTGCTGAGGCCCCAAAAAGGCCAGATCATGGTGATCGGCATGTACCCCCTGCCCGAAACCGGCAGCGAGCTGCCAGGTTTCGCCGCCATCCTGCGAACGGTAGCTCTGTACGCCCAGCAGCCAGATATCCAGCGAATTGTACGGATTGATCCTGATTTTGCCGAAATACCAGGCAAAATTGCTTTGGAAGCCATAATCCAGGCCCTCACAGGGGTTTTCATTCCAGGTTTGCCCGGCATCAAACGACTCGAACAGTCCGGCAAACTCCAGGCTCGTATTTACATATGAGGCAAACAGGTGGTTTTCATTGAGCGGATCAATGGCCAATCCAATCCGACTAAATACGCCCTCCGGCAAGCCTCCTCCCAGCGCCGTCCAGGTATTGCCACCGTCAACAGTTTTCCAGATCCGCGCATTTTCCCCCGTTACAATACTCTCCTGATTGTTCCGGATGCGATCCCAGGCGGCCGCATACAGAATGTCCGGATTTTGCGGCGACATCACCAGATCAATAATGCCGGTCTGATCGGAAATAAAAAGTTTCTGCTGCCAGTCGGCGCCGCCAGTGCCGGACTTGTACAGCCCCCGGTCGTTATTCCGACTAAAAGGCAAGCCCATGGCCCCTGCGTAAATCGTATTGGTCTGTTGCGGATGGAGCACCACTTTTGAAATGATACGCTGATCCTCAAGACCTGCATACTCCCAGGTGTCGCCGTTGTCCAAACTGCGCCAAAGCCCGTCGCCAATAAAAGGGTAGCCGCTGATGTTCGGATCGCCGGTGCCCACGTACACGATGTTATTGTTGGGGTCAATCTCTATGTCTGAAATAGCCAGATATCCTTGTTCATCGAACACCGGATACCAATTCTGTCCGCCATCGGTGGTTTTCCATACGCCGCCGTGCGAATAGCCGATAAAAATGATATTGGGGAAATTAGGATGAATCTCTACCGTATTGATCCGCGCGCCAATGTTGGCCGGGCCTTCCAGGCGCCAGGCCGTTGCAAATCCCGGATTCTCCTCGCGCAGTTGCGCGCGCAACCGGGCCGCTTTCAACGCATTCGTGTAGGCCGGCAAATCCGGCACGAAATCAGGGAATTCGCGCAAGGCAAAGAACCACTCAGCCGGCCGCAACCCCGCACTATCGCGGCGCTCCTCCCCAGCAGGTTCAATGGGCACAGCCTGCGCAGGAGGGGTAGTTTGCACATTTTTCCACAAAAAATACAAAAATCCGAGCACCGCAGCGCCCAGCACTATCATGTTCCGGGCAGGAAATGCCTGCCGCGACTGTCGTTGAAACATACTCTGGTTGAAATGATAAACGTATATCCGTGCGAAGATAAACACTGGCCGGCCAACCTCACGCATTCTTAGAGTGGTTTTGAACAAGGCTGATATTCCATCATCCTTAAATCAAGTACCCGCATCACACTAATCATAAAAATCACATAAATCATAGTCTAGCCGTCCACTCAGCGAAAGTGGGCATCCAAACAGCAGATGGGCGCATACACACAGAGGGCTCAGAAAATACAAGGAGCACTCCAACCCTCCAGATCACGGCTACCGTCTTGTGTGTATATCTACTCAAACCTAATAATTGATCTAACATGAAAAAACTACTGTTCCTCCTGCCCCTGTGGTATTTGCCCCAACTGCTCTACGCACAAGTCTGCGCCAATCCTCAATCCCAAATTGACATCCTGGGCAATAACCTGAAAGCCCGTATCCTCAACGGCGGTGATCTGTTTACCGATTTTAATTCCGGGCAATTCATCCCCAACCCGGTACCTGGCAGTTCAAACCCAAGCACTATTTATGCCGCCGGCCTTTGGTTGGGTGGCATAGATCCGGCCGGCAACCTCCAGCTGGCTACTACTTCCTACCGAAGCAACAGCCGGTACGACTTTGCCGCCGGACCGCTTTCTCCGGCAGGCATAACCAACGCCAATACCTGCTCTAACTGGGATCGACATTTTAAGGTAACCGACGACCGGATTGCGGCATTCCTGGCTGCGCTTCCTATGAGCGCAGCTGAATTGATAGACCAGTTTCCGGACATCGCCGGCTGGCCTGGCAACAACAACCCCCATTTCGAGACCGTCAACGGGTTTTCTCTGCCGGCGCCACAACCGCTCGCGCCTTTCTATGATGCCGATAACAACGGCGCTTATAATCCTCTTAGCGGCGACTACCCCGCGGTAATCATTCGTGAAACGCCTCCCTTTGTACCCGCCGAAATCATTTGGTGCGTGTTTAACGATCATAAAGGTGGTGGCATGCACAGTAACAGTGGTGGGAAAGCCTTCCAAATGGAGGTGCAGCTCACTGCCTGGACTTTCGATTGCCCCGACGAACCCGTGCTGAACCGTACCCTGTTCACTGCCCACAAGCTCATCCATCGCGGCCTGGAAGCTTGCGACTCCACCTTTATAGGCATTTGGGCAGATGTGGATCTGGGTTGCTCAGACGACGACTATGTGGGCTGTTACCCGGATTTGAACACCATTTTTGCCTACAACACCGACCCCGTTGACGGCCTGCCGGGCAACACCTGCCAGGGCACGCCCACCTTCGCCGGTGTGCCGCCGGTACAAACCATTACCTACCTTAATCGCCCGCTCGACAAGTTCATAGTCCCCAACAGCAATGGCGGTGGAACGCCTCCACCTGCCACCCTCGACCCGCAAACACCTTTGGAAATCTTCAACTACCTAAGCGGTTCATGGCGCGACGGCTCACCGATCACCCAGGGCGGAATCGGATACGGAGGCTCTATGCCAACGAACCACATGTTCCCGTCCCTGCCCTCCGACCTCAACGGCTGGAGCATGTGCACAGAATCGCTGAGCTTCAGCGACCGACGCGTTTTGGGCTCCGCTAAAGTCGGCCGTATGCTCCCCGGACAAGTAGAAGAACTGGTACTGGCATGGGCGTTCCACCCGGAACCCAATCTCCCCTGTGGACTGGGCAATGCCCTGGCCGAGGTAACTGCCCTGAAGATATTCTACGACAACGGATTGGAAAAAATCTGCTCCGCCCTGAGCACATCCCTGCTGCCGGAACATGCCGTCAGCCTGGCCCCCAACCCGGCAAACGCCACCGTGTGGGTACAGCACAAGGAAATTGCCCCGCAATCCATTCGTCTTTTCGATGCTCAGGGTCGCCTGGCAAGGGAAATAAGCTCCGGCTTCGGAGCCACAGATACCATGTTGGATTTGGCCGGTTTACCCGCCGGACTTTACACGCTTCAACTTGGCGCCCGGGACGGCATCGCCTCCCGCAAGCTGATCATTGCGCGATAGATTTGGAGATGAACATAGTTTCAGGCTCGCTCAGGTAACTGAGCGGGCCTTTTTTTGTTACGCCAGACGCAGCGCCCCGGGGCATCGCCCCTCAACGTCGGTAGCTTAGGCGACATGACGGTATCCCCCTGCCGCATCGCGGCATAACGTCGGTGGAATGATTGGCTAATTTTAGTGGGTAATCGAGAAGAACTTCCATCGGGGGTTCAAAAATCAATTTACTTTCGCACTTTCTCCATCATGTCTAACGTCCAAAGTCCAATTATCCAATTATCCAAAGATGATCTCTCCCTCCGATTACTGCCATCTGGTGCGCGACACCTTCCGCGCCAACGGAAACCCTGAAACTGCCCAGGGCCAGATGGCCTACATGCGCAACCAGTTCGAATTCTACGGCCTGAAAAAACCGCATTGGAACACCCTTGTCAAAACCATATACCAGGAACAGGGCATACCCTCGGGAAAAGATCTATACGCACTGGTACGACTGTGTTTCCGGGAGGATCACCGTGAAATGCATTATTTCGGTCTGCTAACCCTGGAAAAAGCCCTGAAAAAACAACCTGCAGAGTGTATTGATCTGCTGGAAGAACTTATCCTCACCCGCTCCTGGTGGGATACCGTGGATTGGGTCAACAAACTTGTAGGTCTGCATTTCAAACGTTACCCGCAACTGATCAAACCCACCATTGCCCGCTGGATGGATTCAGGCAATTTCTGGCTGCAACGGGTATGCATGATTTTTCAACTCACCTACAAGGACAAAACCGACCAGGCATTGCTGTTCGACTGCGTCAGGCGAATGGCCAATTCCAAAGAATTTTTTCTGCAAAAAGGCGCTGGTTGGGCACTGCGCCAATACGGCAAAACCAATCCGGATGCCGTTCGTAAGTTCCTGTCGGAAAATCAGTTCTCTTCACTCACCAAACGCGAGGCTATGAAAAGCTTGTAAAAACAAGAGTCATCCCGACGCATCAGGATGACTCTTGTTTTTAAAGGTGAATCTTTTCTGGTTAAGCTGCCATCAGGGTTCTCATGGCGTAAATCTTGCGGCCGGTATAAATCGCGGCCAGAACGAGTGTGTAAGTGAAAGTGGCTGTCATGGCTAAGTGTTATCGGTTTAGTGATTAAAAAGGTTTTCCAGGTAGGTTGTCTTTTGGGAACGCGGACGTTACCCATTTCGCTGCCAGGTTTTTGAAAAAAAATAAAAAAATAGTTAACCGATTGATTTACAATGACTATTCGTGACTTTTTATAGGCTAAAATCAAAATTTCCCCACTACATCCAGCATATTGTAACCTCCGATTTCAATCGGAGGAGCAAAGCATCACATCCAGCACATCCAGCATATTTACAAAACATCAGCATCAGTACGCTCCACTGACCATCCAAATGTTTTTTACTAATTAAATAATTGACTAACAAGTTATTATACCCAAAAATCATCAATCTACGAAAATTTTCGTAGAGAAATTTGCAACTACGAAGACCTTCGTAGTATCTTTGTATCCGCACCGATTGTCTAAGCTGATATGATGACCAAACCTACCGATTCGGAACTTGAAATCCTGCACATACTATGGGAGCAGGGGCCCGGCACCGTTCGAGCGGTGAACGACCTGCTCAATGAGCGCCGGCGCAGCGGCCAGAAAGCCCGCGAAGCAGCCGGCTACACCACTACCCTCAAACTCATGCAGATCATGCTGGAAAAAGGCATGGTCAGCCGCGAGGAAGACGGGCGTACCCACATCTACTCGGCCGTCGTACAGGAGGGCGATACCCAAGAATTGCTATTGCAGGATTTTGTGGATCAGGCATTTCGCGGCAGTACAGCCCGACTGGTGATGCAGGCACTGGGCAATCACGAAGCCAGTGCCGAGGAACTGGACGAAATTAAAGCGTTGATTGCGAGAATTGAGCAGGGGAAATAAAAACAACTAAACATTAAGCTATGATGCCCTTTACGGATCCCTTTTTTCACGCCCTGGGCTGGGTATTGGCGCACTCCCTTTGGCAGGGAGCTTTGGCAGCACTTCTGCTGCTGTTACTACTCCCCGGGATCAAATCGGCTCGCAACCGATTCCTGGCAGCCTACCTCTCGCTGGCAGGTATTTTCCTGGCCGCCATTGGCACCTTTTTCTGGAAAATTGAATCGGGAAGCTCCCCGTCACAACCCGTTCCAACAGAAACCTCACTCCTGTTTAACGCCATTTTACCTTCCGGAAGCGCCCTGCAAACCACCCCTGTTGAGCAACTCAGCCTTTGGATAGAGGCCAACCATATCTTCATCGTTGCATTTTGGCTGATCGGCCTGGTTTTCTTTTTTTTTCGCCTGGGTAGCGGTCTGTGGGGCCTGCACCGCCTGCGCACACACGGACTCCAACTCCCCGACAGCCGTTGGACCAGCCAGGTTAAGCTACTGGCCGACCGCATGGGCATCCGCCACACTGTGGCCCTGTTGGAATCGGAACTCGTGCGCGCTCCACTCACCCTGGGCTGGCTCGAACCCATCATACTGCTACCCATCGGAATGGTGAACCGTCTTTCCACCGCCGAAGTAGAGGCCATTCTGGCGCATGAGCTGGCTCACATCGCCCGGCGCGACTGGTTTTTCCACCTCCTTCAGGCCTTCGTGGAAAGTTTGTTCTACTACCACCCGGCCGTGTGGTGGATTTCCGGAATCATCCACCGCGAACGGGAAAATGCCTGCGACGATGCCGCACTGGCCCTCACCGGAAATCCAATCGCCTTTGCCAAAGCCCTCGTACAGGTGCAGGAACTGGCTACTCCTGCGCTGTCCATGGCACTCGGTGGCAAACGACACTCCCTCCTCGAACGAGTTAAACGTATTTTGAATCAAGCACCTGTAAAACAAAAACATCAAGTTATGGAAAAAATCACCGCATCCGCTGTCCTGCTAGTCCTGCTGCTATTGGTAGGACTGCGGGCCAACAATGTGCCGGGCATCGAAAAAGCTCTGGCACAAATGTCTGACCTCTCGTCCTCCATCTTCGACAACACAGCCGGGCAATGGCCGGCCGACTCGCTTCCAAAACCCAAAACAACCCGCAAAATTACCCGGGAAGATGGCGACAAACGCGTGGAAGCCGAATACCAAAACGGCGAACTCTCCAAATTATCTATCGATGGCGTTGACATACCATCCTCGGAATTTTCTCAACACCAGGCGCTGCTCGAAGAACTGAGCCAGGAATTACCCACCCCACCAGCACCACCAGCCCCTCCGGGCGCACCTTCATTCCCCGGTTTCTACCATCCGGAAGCCCCGGCCACCGGAGCGCCGGCGCCCCCGTTTCCGCCCTTTCCGCCGTTTCCACCCATGGATGGCTTTGAATTCAGGCTGTTCGACGAGCGCACGGGATTTGTCCACCCATTCGGAGAAACCCCTGAAGCCCACGCCGAGTTTATGGAAAAATTTGCCCGCGAACACCACCAGGAAATGGAGCGAGCCATGAAAGAAGCTCATGAAGCCATGGAGCTGCACCGCAGGGAGTATGAACAGGAAATAAACCGTACAGAGAAAGAACGGGAAGCCTTCCAAAAAGAATGGGAAAAAGCGCAGGAACATTGGGAAAAAGCCCATCAGGAATGGCAGCGCGAACACGAAGCCT
>JADZFI010000329.1 GCA_020850025.1 Saprospiraceae bacterium | reverse complement strand
GTACAGGATAAAACCAGCCAGGGTGGAATAATCGGCATCTTCAAAGTCAAACTCCTTGATACTCAGGGTCTCACGCAGCTCGTCGATAGGAATCATACCGTCTATCAGCATGCTTCCATCTTCTCGTGTAATAATATCAGGCTCCTCAGTATCATCCAAATCAGGCAATGTCCCGAAAATGTTTTCTGTAAGGTCGTGCAAGGTAATGATTCCCTGTGTGGAGCCATATTCATCCACCACAACGGCAAAATAATTGCGTTCTTTTCGGAATCGCTCCAGTATTTTCAGGGCGTTCATGGATTCCGGAATGTACAGTGGCTGAGTGGCAATTTTCCGGAAATCAAAATCCTTTTTACCCAGATTATCAATGTAATCGCGGAGTTTCACGACGCCCAGGATGTTCTCGATATTGTCTTCGCAAAGCAGAAACTTGGTGTAACCGCTTTCCCGGATGATGCGGTCGTTCTCTTCCGATGGAGCCTGTATGTCAATCCATTCCACCTCATTCCGGTGGGTCATAATGGTATAGGCGTCGCGGTCGGCGAAACGAAGTATATTGGTGATAAACTCGGATTCCTTTGGCTCCAGTACGCCTTGTTGATTGGCCATTTTGACCATCAACTTGATTTCGTCTTCCGAAATGCTCTGCTGATCGTTGGGTTTGATGAACAGCATTCGCATAAACAGCTTGGTGCTCCAGCTCAGGAAAACGGAAATGGGTCCTGTAATCTTGGTAATCACATTCATCACCGGAGCACAGGCAATGGCCAGGGGGTCGGCGTACTGGATGGCAATATATTTTGGAGCCAATTCCCCCACGATCAGGGAAAAATAGGTGATCAGCGTCACTACAACGGAAATGGAGATCTGTTCACTGTAAGGAGCTGCAGCCGGTATCATGGAGATGAACGGCTCCAATTGATGACCGATGGCTACACCGGCGTATGCGCCTTCCACAATACTGATCAGGGTGATCCCGATCTGCATGGCAGAGAGATAGTGATCTATGTTGTCAAGGAGATTTACTGCAATGGCAGCGTTGCGGTTGCCTTTGAGTTTTTCGCCTTCCAGGCGCGAGCGTTTGGCGGTGAGCAGGGCAATTTCTCCCAGCACAAGAAATCCGTGCAGGACAATAAGGACGACTACTATGGCAATGTCCATGCTAAAATGCTTTCATGCCGCTTTGATATCAAGCTGTTTTGGTGGCGCGTTTGGAACGTGCGGCGTGGAAGCGAGGCTACTTACAGGAATCAGTAAAAAAAGTTGCGCCGAACTTTGTTCTGGATTCGGGGGCAAAAATAGGTAGTTCGCCAAATTTATCATAAGAAAAAATTCGGGTTGCCTGCACAGCAAGAAATATATTGTTAAAACGCAAAAAAAATTTTCCTCTCCGAACAATATCCCCATACATTTGACCTCATCAACACGGCACAACGCCAACATTCATCACCAACTTTTTATCTGCGTATCGGCTAGAAACTTGTACACCATTTAAATTTTCGAACCAATTTAACTGGTTAAAAGCAAAACCCATTTGCTCATGCAAGTTATGCCAATGCTCCACGATCAGGAACTGATCGCCCGTTACACAGATGGTGATGAACAAGCCTTCGAGATCCTTCTTTCTCGCTGCAAGGCAAAAATTTACACCTCTATCTATCTTTTTGTGAAAGATCGTGCCCTCGCTGAGGACATCTTTCAGGAAGTGTTTATTAAGATCATTGACACGCTCCGCCGGGGCAAGTACAACCACGAAGGTAAATTCGTGCAATGGGCTATGCGCATCGCCTACAACATGTGCGTGGACTATCACCGTCGGAACAAACGCCGCGCTCACATCAATCCGAGCCCAGAGTTCGATATCTTTGATGTGCTCCGCGTGAGCGATGAAGGTCCGGAAACCATGATCATGCGTTCCGAAACCCACAACCGTATCCGTACGCTGGTGGATTCTCTGCCTCCTGAACAACGCGAGGTGGTCATCCTCCGCCATTATGCCGACATGAGCTTCAAAGAGATTGCCGGCCTCACTCGTGTGAGCATCAATACCGCACTCGGTCGTATGCGCTATGCGCTGATCAACATCCGCAAAATGATGTCGGAGAAAGAGGTGGTGCTCCAGTAGGGAATGTCCAATATCCAATGTCCAATATCCAATGTCCAAGTGATGCGGGCGCTCGGGGTCGGTACATTGGCCAGGCATTACATGCCTGCTTTGCCAAGCGCCGGTGAATCACCCATCATGACAGCTCACCTCAAGCACCCGCCCCCTTGGACATTGGATATTGGACATTGGATATTGGACATTTCTTCTGTTTCTTTGCGGCATGAATGCCCTACGCGAAACAAATTTTCAATTCCCGGGCCAAACGGCCTTTTATCGCGGCAAAGTGCGCGATGTTTATTCCATCGGTGATTTCCTGGTCATGGTTGCCAGCGACCGCATCTCTGCGTTCGATCATATTTTGCCTAAAGCAATTCCTCATAAAGGTGCGGTTTTAAACCAGATCGCCGCCTATTTCCTGCAATCCACCAGCGACATCTGCCCCAACTGGTTGATCTCTTCCCCTGACCCCAATGTGGCCATCGGCTGGCGCTGCGAGCCGGTGCGGGTGGAAATGGTGATTCGCGGATATCTTGCCGGACATGCTGCACGTACCTATGCATCAGGGCTCCGCACCCTTTGCGGCGTAACCTTGCCGGAAGGCCTGAAGGAGAGCGACAAGCTCCCGGAACCCATTATTACACCTACCACCAAGGCGGAGGAAGGACACGACGAGGATATTTCCCGCGAGGAAATTCTGGAACGCGGTCTGGTCAGTCCTGAAATTTACGCTCAAATGGAAGCCTACACCCGCGCCCTTTACCAGAGAGGCGCTGAAATGGCTGCCGCCCAGGGCCTGATACTGGTGGATACAAAATATGAATTTGGCATCAGAGATGGCAAAATCCTGTTAATGGATGAAATCCATACCCCTGACAGTTCCCGCTATTTCATTGCAGAAGGTTTTGAAGAACGACAGGCTAATGGTGAAAAACAGCGCCAACTCAGCAAAGAATTCGTTCGGGAATGGCTGATTGAACACGGTTTTCAGGGCAAAGAAGGCCAACAAATGCCTGATATGCCGGACACCTTCGTCCGGGAAATCTCCGACCGCTACATAGAGCTTTTCGAAAAAGTAACCGGACGGGTCTTCGTAAAGGATATGTCGAAGAATATCCCTGCCCGTATTGAGGAAAATGTACTCGCCGCCCTCACGCTCCTGAAATAAAGGCGCAAGGGGACACTAAGGCACAAAGTCGCTAAGGCACAAAGGATTGGTCAGATAAGTCGCAAGCGACTTATCTGACCAACCCTTTGTGCCACCGTCCACCGTCCACCGTCCACCGTCCACCGTCCACCGTCCACCGTCCACCGTCTATGAGATACTCCCTTCTGCTTTCCTTCCTGTTTGCCGGCGCTACCCTTTTTTCCCAGCCGGTGTCTTTGATTTTATCGCCCGAGGCTACGCCGTCTGAAACGCGGGCTGCCGCCATTTTGAAATCCTGGCTGGGAAAAATAACCCGGCAGCCGGTTGCTTTTACCAGGGAGCCAAAATCGGAGCCAGTACCTCCCGCCATTTTTATTGGCCAAAGTCTGGCAGCTCGGGCGCAAGGGTTTGTGTTTCCGGAAAAAATGGAGGAAGACGCCATGTTCTTACACGGAAAAGGTGGCATGGTGGCCATCGGGGGTGGGGGAGAGATGGGAGCGGAGTACGCGGCCTATTCTCTGCTGGAATTACTGGGTTGCAAGCGATACAGTCCGCGCGACACCTTCCTGCCTCAACTGGAGACGGTTCAACTTCCTTCTTTCTCAGCCCGTGTGGAAACTCCGGCATTCCCTTATCGTGAGCTTTGGTACGAACCAGCCACAGACGATTCCTGGGCGCGCTGGCACAAGTTGAAAACCCGGACGGAAAAGGATCGGGAATGGGGCATGTTTGTGCATACTTTCGACAAGCTTTGCCCTCAGGCTCAATATTTTAAAGAGCATCCGGAGTATTATGCCTTCAACGGCGCCCAGCGGTCGCCGGGGCAATTGTGTCTCTCCAATGACACGGTTTTTCAAATCGTAACCGCCAACCTGCGCACGGCTATGGCTGAAAAGCCGGCAGCTCGTTATTGGTCGGTAAGCCAGAACGATAATTACGATTATTGCAAATGCCCAAGGTGCGCGGCTTCCGATAAAAAATACGGCAGTTCAGCAGGATCGCTGCTGTTGTTTGTCAACCGGGTGGCCAGGGAGTTTCCCGATAAGATCATTTCTACGTTGGCCTATCAATACACCCGAAAAGCGCCCAAAGGAGTTAAGCCGGAGACCAATGTGAACATTTGCTTGTGCAGCATTGAATGTAACCGGGGCAACCCGATTGAAGAAGGCTGTGCGGATTTTGCCAACGACGTACGGGAGTGGTCGGCGCTTACCTCCAACCTCATGATTTGGGACTATGTGGTGCAGTTTCGTTCCTATTTCGGGCCTTTCCCCAACTGGAAAACCCTGCAACCCAACCTGAAGTTTTTCCAAAAAAACGGGGTCCGGATGATGTTCGAACAGGGGAGCGGACGCGATCGCTCGGAGTTCTCGGATATGCGCGCCTACCTGTTGGCCAAACTAATGTGGAACCCGAATGCCAATCAGGATTCCATCCTGGCTGATTTCCGGAAAGGGTATTACGGTGAGTATGCCGACTTCGTAGATCGTTATGTGAAAGACCAGATCCGGCGCATGGAAAAACACGGGAAGAAGCTCTGGATTTACGATGTGCCTCAGAATGAACCGTTTGTAGGCGACAGCATTTTGTACCGGACCTTAGATTTCGACCAGAGAATGTCTCAACCAAAGGATCCGAAGGTGGAATTACGGCTCCGACCCCTGCTGTTGGTGGAGTTATTTTCCTTTTTGGAAAACATGAAATGTGTTTCTCCTTCAGGCAGAGATATGATGGCTTTTAACCGAAATATGATATTAGGCCAGGATACCAGTGGGTTGCATAAGAGTTTGGTCAATTTTGAAAAATGGAGCCAGGAATCCGGCATGTTGCACCTGAATGAAAACGGCTATACCCCTGCCCGGTATGTGCAGGATTATAAGGCGTTTGTAAAGCGCAGCAAAGAAGCGAGCAATACGTTGGCAGCGTCCATACAACTCACAGAACCAGCCTCGCCCAAATATGGTGGAGGCAAACCGGAGGTGCTGACAGACCTGCTGGTGGGAGAAACAGATTATCGCTATAACTGGCTTGGCTTTGAAGGCAACGACCTGCAGGCCACCCTGGATGTGTCGGGTGGTATAGGCATGACCTTCGTTTCCGATGTCAGCGTTTCTTTTCTGCAGGACCAGGCCTCCTGGGTTTTCTTCCCTGAAAAAGTGACCTTTGAGTTTTCGCCCGATGGAGAAAACTTTTTTCCATTAAAAGAAGTGGTGCTGGAAACTGTTCCGGATGAAAAAAAGCGCTTTCAAACAGTACGTCCGGATTTCTCTCCCATAGCCGCCAGGGCTATTCGCGTTACGGCTGTCAACCGCAAGGTGTGTCCTGAGTGGCATACCTGCAATGGCAATCCCTGCTGGATTTTTGCCGACGAGATTACGGTGAAATAGACCTGAATTACCAGGATTTGGGAATTTGCAGAATTCTACTTATTTGATCATCAATGAATTGCGGAATTTTTTTACACAAGCCATTTTCCGTTGAGTATAAAATATTACACAAGGATTAAACCTTTAATGCCAAGCCAGGTCTTATCCATACAAACCTGAATAAATCGCCATTGATGGTTGCATTGAAACCTGTTTCGGATGAACAGATCATGGAACTCATGCGCTCCGAACACAGCTTCGAGCGCGGTTTCAGGCTGTTGATGGCGCAGTACCGGGAACGCCTCTACTGGCATATCCGGCGGATGGTTCAGGTGCACGACGATGCAGACGATGTGCTGCAAAACACGTTCATTAAAGTATATCGGGGAATCGGGCAGTTTGAAGGCAAATCCAAGTTGTACACCTGGTTGTATCGCATTGCCACCAATGAAGCCATTACGCATCTTCAACAAAAAATGCGGCAGGCATCAAGCTCCCTCGACGATGAAGGCAGCTTGCTGGCATATCGCCTGAAGGCAGATGAATGGTTTGACGGAGACGAGGTGCAAACCCGGCTTCAATTGGCCATTGCCCAATTGCCCGACAAGCAAAAACAGGTGTTTAACCTGCGGTATTATGAGGAAATGCCCTACGAAGAGATGTCTCAATTGCTGAACACTTCTGTGGGGGCGTTGAAAGCCTCGTTTCACCATGCAGTAAAAAAAATAGACACGGCTTTTTCGGAAGCCGGATGAAAAGCGGATATGAGATGAAAAAGCATCCATTTGACGAGGAAATGCCAGATTTCCTCAAAGACTTAAAAGCCAGGGGCGACGGGTTCAAGGCGCCGGACGGGTCCTTTGAGGATATGGAAAATGCCGTATTTGCCCGATTGAAATCGGCCGGAGATCTGGACAGACCCGTGCTTAGGGTGGAAAAACGCCCTAAACTCTGGGCTTCCTTCATTCGGCCCAAAGCCGCTATGGCTTATGCTGCGGCACTGGCACTCCTGCTGGTGGCAGTATGGTTTGTACGGCAGCAAACAGCGGTGGCTCCGGAGTTGCCGGTAGCCTCCGTTGAACTCAGTGAGGAAGAACTTGAAGCTTATCTCCTGGAGAATGCCCATGAATTCGAGCCGGAACAGTTGGCCTCCCTGGAACTTGAACAAGTGCCGGAACAAAATGATAATCAGCCAGTTGAGTCCAATCATTCCAAAAAAGGAAAGCAACCTGACGTTCATCCGGATGATCTGGAATTAATCCTCGACGAAATGACCGATGAAGAACTTGAACAAATACTCTAACCGGGAATAAAAGCTCTCGCTATGAACACCATTAAAAAACAATATTGGATACTGCTGCTGCTCAGCACCCTGGGGGGGACTGCCAGCGGGCAAGTAGATCCGGAACAAAGAGAGGCGCGTTTAGCTGCCTTCAGGGCTGAAGTATTTACGAGGGTACTCAACCTGACTCCGGAAGAGGCTCAGCAATTCTGGCCGATATACAACGAGTATACCGACAAGCGTGAACAGGTACAACAAGACCTTAGGCCGGGCAAACAACTCGATCAAATGAGTGATGCCGAAGTGGAAGAGCAAATCAAGCGCCACTTTGATATGAAGCAGCGCGAACTGGAACTTGAAAAAGAAGCCTACCTGAAACTGCGCAAAGTGCTTCCTGTTCGCAAAGTGGCCAAACTCCCCCTTGCCGAACGCGAATTCCGCGAATCTCTGGTCAAAAAACTCCAGGAAGCCCGCGAGCGTCGTCAGGATAGACAACAGGTAAGACCGGGGAGAAACAGGAGGTGAGTGTTCGGGTGTTTGAGTTTTCGAGTGTTCGAGTTGGGGTAGCTCCCGGGATTTCCGCTAAAGGCTTACAGAAATGCCAAGTGTTGCACCAACTCAAACACTCAAATACTCAAACACTTTCCTGTTATCTTCGCCGCCAGTATGAAGATTTCGTTTTATTGGTTGTTTCTTTCTATCGGGCTGTCGGCATGTTATTTCGCTCCAGGGCCGGATTTTCGGCCTGTTCCTGAGGAGGCTGTGTTGCCGGTAAGGCAGGCTACCTGGTTAGATACTTTTGCACAGGAATATGCCCGGTATTTTGAAGAAAAAATCCACCTGACCAATACGCCCGGCGCGGCGCTGGTGATAGTAAAGGATACACAAATCCTCTTTGTTAAAGGATATGGCCCCCGGGTAGCCGGAACGCAAGATTCCATAAATGAGCAGACTGTTTTCCGCATTGGTTCTTTATCCAAGGGGTTTGCCGGGGTACTGACCGGTTTGCTGGTGCAGGATGGTCAATTGCATTGGGACGATCATGTGCTGGAGTATTGTCCGGATTTCCGGCTTCGCGACCCCAAACAGGCAGCGCGTTTACAGCTTTGGCATCTGCTTTCGCACACTACCGGGCTGCCGTATCACGCCTTTACCAATCTCATTGAAAAAGACTTTAGTGTGCCACGTATCGTGGAAGAATACTTCCCAACTGCGCCGGTGAGTGGAAAGGAAGGGGAGTTTTATGCCTATCAAAATGTTGCTGTTTGTCTGATCGAAGAAATTGTGCACCAAAAGACAGGTAAAACATACGCAGATCTTCTTGCCGAACGCATTTTCGCTCCTCTGGGCATGGAACATGCATCCTGTGATTATCATAGTTTAATGAGTGAGCCAAATAAAACCCCGCCGCATGTGCCAACAGGGTGGGGTAGTTGGCGAGCTGATAAAATCTCACCGCATTACTACAACGCCGTCGCCGCAGGCGGCATTAACGCCAGTATTCAGGATATGGGCCAGTGGCTGGTTTGTCTGCTAGGGCATCACCCTGAAGTGGCCCAGGCTACCACGCTGGATCAGGTGTTCCGGCCGGTGGTTAAAACCGATAAGGAACGCCGCATTTTCCCCCGCTGGTTGCCGCGAGATGCCGCTTCATACGCCATGGGATGGCGGGTGTTGGACGATCATGGAGATACCATTATTTACCATGGCGGTTATGTGAACGGCTATAAAAGCGAAATAGCCTTTAACCGCAAGGATGGCATCGGTATATGTGCGCTGTTCAATGCGGCTACCCCGCTTGCCAACGATTGTATTCCCACCTTTTTTGAAAAATGGAAGGCTGCGAAATAGCAGGATTATAAGCTCCACATCTCCACTTGGTGACGAGTAATACGCGGAGTGCCGCAGTTGCAAATCGCACCTGCGGCACTCCAACCAATGTAGCCCCGGAGGCCACCATTAACCTTGTTTATTCGAGGATGAACTTGCGGGTGATATTGTACCGGTCGCCCACCATTTGCACCGTGTACATGCCCTTTGGCTGGTTGGTCAGGTCGAAGTTAATCATAGCCTCCCCTTCAGGTACAGACTTTTCCATGATCATGCGCCCTGATAAATCAAATACCCGAAGCATGGCGCCGACTTCCATTTTGCCCCCCACATAAACCAGCCCGGTGCTGGGATTGGGGAACACGGTCAGGTCGGTATAGGCAGTTCTACTGGCATAAGTCAGTATTGGGTCGTCGAATTTGACCTTGCCGGATTCATACGTCGGAAATGCATTGCGAACACTGGTCAGATAGCCAGACACCGTAGGAACATTGGGAATGTTGTTCACATCCAATCCGTCATTGTTTTGTACCGGCATGGCGTTGTCGATCAGGAATTGGGCGTTGGAATAGGCATATACCTGAGAATAAGTACCTCTTGTGCCTCCTATGATCAGCTTGCTGTGGGCGCGTGTAGCAAATGCCTCCTGGACAGGAATGGTATTCCCCAGGCCTTGCACTGCACCTTGTACTCCGTCGGCAATATTTACCAATTGAGCTCTGAGGGCGCCACCGGCACTTACCGGACCATTTCTCCAGGTGGTGATCACTTTGGTACCACTGTTGGATAATATAGCATTATTGATCCAGCATACAGGGGTTCCTGCGAGTGAGGTATTGACCGTTTCATTGATTTTTGACCAGATTTGAGCTCCTGCCCAGGAGAAACGAGCGGTATAAGCTCCTGAATGTGAATTTGAAAAAGCAGAGCCGGTCAGGATGAATCCGTTTTCACCGGAAAGCGGAAGAATTTCTTCGAACTCGGTGTAAGTATAATTGCTTCCATCCGGCGAAACCGGGAGGGTGAGGGTGCGCGTCCAAGCCAGAGTGCCATCCACCTCGATACGAATAACAGATCTGGTGCCTGCCAGCACATAGCCGCCACCACTGGCCTGTTTGATTGACCAGCCAAAGCCGCTTACGGGATAGGATTTGGTCCATTCTGCTTCTCCAACTCCATTGAACTTTGTAACAGCCATTTCGCCGTTGTTATTGGAGCCGCAAGCGATGTATCCGCCATTGGTTGCCAGACATACTCCGCCAAATTGCACATTAAAAGGCAGGTTGGAAACCCGATCCCAAAATTTATGACCTGTGGCATTAGTAGTTATGGTGTAAACCTTGTTTCCGCTGGCCATAGCAGCCACTGCAAAGTAGCCGCCAAGGGAGGAGGTGCTTCTGCAAAAGCTTTTCCAGAAGGTTTGCAGGTTTTCAGGAGCGGTGTGCATCCTGCTCCAGGAGTTGAACTGAGCAAACTCGTTAAACTCAGACATGTAAATGGTGTTGTTGTTCGGCTCGAAAAATTTGTTCCCCAGGATGACATAATTCTGAATGTTCTGAGGCTCAATTTTCCAGGCTGAATGATCCACGGCGTGCCAGGCCTGAGTACTTTCAAAAACGTTTTGTGCGGTAAGAGGAAAGCTTAGAAAGGTTGCGGCTATCCAAAGCAACAGATTGGTAAGTGTGCGTTTCATCAGTTAAAAAAGTTTAAGGTGAAAAAAATGAAGGCTGACAGCGCTATTCAAAGGAATAGTGCTGTGCCAGAGTTAAAAGACCTTGGGTGATACGCAGGGACTAATTATAGCGTGGAACGCCAGTTGCGGTACGCAGGGAGAGGAAAACGCCATTGGTTTCAGGATTAATCGGTTTGGTATTGGGTTCAAAGTTACATTATTT
>JADZFI010000328.1 GCA_020850025.1 Saprospiraceae bacterium | reverse complement strand
GCCCAAGGTGTGGCAAAGGCAATCGGGCATGGTAACTGTGAGTGTCACTTCCTCACTGACCACGAAATCAATACTAGCACCCATTTCAACAGGAACTTGTCCTGTGCGCAGTTGTTCCGTAATGGTGTCGCCTTTATAAATCACCGCAATAATGGTATTGGGCGCTACGCCAGGGTCTGCCGCCCGAGCTACAATGCGAGGCTTGAGACCAATTCTGGATAACCTGCGGGAATAAATTTCATAATCATCACCTGCCTTCAGATCCGGCAGTTTGAGTATGTCCGGATTGTTTTTCGTTACGGTAAAATAGATCGTCCGGCCTTCCTTCACCCGGCTGTTGGGCTTGGGATCCTGTGAAACGATTTGGCCGGGTGGTTCGCCGGGGATGTAAATGGAGTCGCTCACTGCCACACTGAAGTCTCTGGAGCGCGCTTTTTTAGCTGCCTCCCTGAAACTCATCCCCTCGTAGCTTGGCACCTGCACGCTCTCCCCATGGTTGGTGTAGCATTTGAGCCACCAAAACGTCATCATCAGAAAAAAAAACATAATGCTGACCATCCCCAGGCAGTTTTTGAAAACAAAGGGAGTGGTGACAAACGCATAGAATTCTACGCCTACACGCCTGATCCTGAACCAGATTTGTTGACAAAAAGAGGAGTTCGAAGCTTTTTTGTTGGAAGAGGGTGTATTCATGTGCACAGGAGGATGTGGCAAAAGTAGGCAGCCTTGCTAAAAAGAAACGCAGGTTTTTTGATCCTTGTATTTCTTTGCCCTGTCAAACAACTCTTTTCTATGTCCAGACTGATCCTCGACTCCTCCAATCCTGTTGCTCCCGGCCAGGTTATATGGCGCTCGCCAAGCAATATCGCCCTCGTGAAATACTGGGGTAAACATGGCATTCAACTGCCCAGAAACCCTTCGCTCAGCCTTACCCTGGCCGCCTCTTTCACTGATACTCTTCTGGAATATGCCCCAAGAGAAACCCCGGACGACGGTCAGGTGGAACTGGACTTCTTTTTCCATGAGCAAGAAAACGAGGCTTTCCGGACTAAAATTCTGGAATTCCTGAACAGCCTGGCTCCCACTATGCCTTTCCTGAAACAGCTGAAGTTTACGATTCGGACGGGCAATTCCTTCCCGCACTCTGCCGGCATCGCTTCCTCAGCTTCTGCCATGAGCGCCCTGGCATTGTGCCTCTGTTCGCTGGAAGATCGCCTGTTCGGTACCTTGCGGGATGCGGATGCCTTCGATCAAAAAGCCTCTGTACTCGCCCGACTCGGCAGCGGCTCCGCTTGCAGAAGTATTTTCCCGCATGCCGCCGTCTGGGGCGCCACGCAGTTTGTGCCCGGCAGCAGCGATGATTTCGCCGTGCCGGTAGGGGATTTGATCAACCCGGTGTTCAAGGATTTTCACGACGATATCCTGATCGTCAGCCGGGAGGAAAAATCCGTGAGCAGTCGCGCCGGTCATGCGCTGATGGATGGCAATCCTTACGCAGAACCTCGCTACGCGCAGGCCCGCGCCCGCATGGGCGCCCTCCTGGAGGCCATGAAATCCGGAGATCTGGCCACCTTTGGTAAAATTGTGGAAGACGAAGCCCTTACCCTGCACGCACTCATGATGTGCAGCAACCCTTCCTACACCCTCATGCGCCCGGATTCCCTGGCCATCATCGAAAAAGTGCGCCAATACCGGGCCGATACCGGTAACCCGGTCTACTTCACCCTCGATGCCGGACCCAATGTCCACCTCATTTACCCGGGCGACATCATCACCGACGTCCGCAAATTCATTGACGACCACCTGCTCGAACACTGCGAAGACAACTACGTCCAGCAAGACTGGGTAGGAGAGGGGCCGGAGGAAAAGTGACGACGTACGACTTACGATGTACGATTTGCGATGTACGATTTGCGACTGGGGACTTATGATTTGGGATGGGTGCTTTATGGCTTGAATATTTATTGATCTCAAGCTTGAACTGAGTTGTCACCCTGAAAGGGCCTACACAAGCCAGGCTGACAGATAACCTTTTTCTAAAGGCTTCCTGCGCAGTCCGGCTTGTGTAGGCCCTTTCAGGGTGACAACTCATTTCAGGTTTAAGATAAGCAGGGATATGTTGCCGTGGTTGTCGTTCCATTGTCCACCGAAGTCCCCTGTACCGGCGGGTTTAGCCGCCGTTTCCTATTTCAATACATTATCAATTTTTTATCTCCAAAACGGTTAAAAAAATACCTTTGCAATCAAACCAACTCAATCCTTCGCCGCCTTTACCCAAAATATGAATCCGAAAGAGGCTATTACATCCTTAATTGCTGAAGGTAAACTCGAAGAGGCTGTTGCGCTCTGGCGAACCTTAATATCTCGTGAAGATTCGATACAAACCGATCTTGTGGGGTATTCCGCTCGCCTCGAAGGGATAGCAAGTGCGAGAAATCAAGGACGGATATCCTTCAATGAGGAAATGCTGCAGCGAAGTGCAGTGGCTTCCGGCATGCTGGATACTCTGAAAAAATGGCGGTCTGGAGGCGGTTTTGATCAATTAGAAGACGCTATCCAGCAATTAGGCATAGATGCCGACAATGACATGGCTGCCATACATTTGGTTAATTGCGACAGGGTGGGACAGGCTAAAACTTTTCGCAGGGTGTTCAACCAACGTGATGGCAAGAGCGATTTCCAGTTCTATTTTATTTGCGCCTGCCCCAACGAGATGCCTTCTTCTTTTGGCAAACGCCTGATATACGCAATCATTAACGACCGTCTGAACGGTAAGCAGGATGCCATTTCCTATCCGTTTCAGGAAGAAACTGATACTATTAAAATTGAAAATCTGCCTATTGCCGATGATGTTCCGGGCAGCCGTGAGCGGCTGAAGAAGTACGTGGCGCAACGCTTTCATTTTTCAGATACGCAGAGCTTCGAAACCTTTATTGAGACCGGAGTGCCCCGTTTGCCTTATGACTATGTAACATCCGTTTTTGAAATATCTGAAAAAATCTGGGAGGGCGATGAAGGCGAGATCAGTCAATACTTTGAGTGGATGCTTGAAACCTTTCGGTGTCCTAATAAAGGTGTTCCCACCTTTTTATTTTTCATTGTGGTGAAAAGCCCTGGTTTATGGGAAAACCCGGAAGGGAAAACTTCCCGACAAAAGACCATACTGAATGAACTCGGTACCCTTTGTGAAAAATACCCTGAGCAGGCTACACTCATGTCGAACTTTCCTCCCATTGATCAACAGGATTTTGACGACTGGGTGGCCGATATTGACGGCATCCGCAACCCCAACCACTCCAGGGCGGTCACCAGTGCGCTGGCTGCCACATTTAAACCGGGCTCGCCGGAAGACAAGTTATACCAGCAAGAACAAAAATTTCATCTGAAAGATATAGAACCGCTGCAAAAACGGATTTTCGATATTGCATCCAAGTAATTGACTATGAGCACTTTTCAATTGTATAAAGCCTCCGGACAGGCCGACCTTCCGGTCATTGAACCTAACCCCAAGTTGCGCGACAGCGCGCTGTACGATCCGCCACCCGGTTTGCAGGCTGCCGTGAATGTAGCCCTTGCGCTGGCGCAGCCGCTCCTGCTCACCGGCGAACCAGGTACCGGTAAAACCCAGCTTGCCGATCACCTCGCCCATTTTTTTCAATTGGGCGATCCGCTGGTATTCAATGCCCAAACCTCTTCTGTGGTGCGGGATTTGTTTTATCGCTACGATGCCCTGGCACATTTCCAATATGCCCAAACCCAAAAAGAACCGCTCACTCCGGAAGAACTGGAGCGTAAGTTCATCCGATATGAAGCACTTGGAGAAGCCATCCGCGGCGGCCAGCGGCGGGTGGTGCTGATTGATGAAATTGACAAGGCCCCCCGCGATTTGCCCAACGACGTGCTGGCAGCCCTGGAAAAACTGGAGTTCAGCGTGCCGGAAATCGGTAAAACCTGGCCCAGCCCGCCTGCCGCCTTGCGCCCGCTCATCATCATGACCTCCAACTCGGAGAAAAACCTGCCCGACGCCTTCCTCCGTCGTGTGGTGTACTACCACATACCTTTCCCCGACGATAAAATGCTGCTGCGCATCATCTCAAAAAAAGTGGATGGATTTAAAGACGCAGAACTCCAATCTATTGTCAAGCATTTTGAAGATATCCGGGACGATAAGCAGGTCAAATTGCGCAAAAAACCGGCCACAGCCGAGTTGATTCAGTGGGCTACCCTGCTGCACAAGATCGGCTTTCCTGCAGCCATGCTCAGTGATCCTGACAAGCTAAGCAAGGAGGAGCGTGCCCTGCTCCTCAGTTCGTATTCCGTGTTGGCTAAAAGTAAAGACGACCTCAAGGCCCTGGAAGATTGGCTCTGAACCCACCCCGAAGGCTCCACCTGATGACGCACCACGCCCGCATTCATTTCCTGGTAAAAGACCTGCTCGATGAGCTGCAAAGCGAACATATCGAGCTGGGTACCGGTGCGTACCTGCGTGTCCAGGAATTGCTGCGCCTGCTGCCGGAAACCCTTTCCGACGAAGAGCTATTGCTGGCGATTACGCCTTTGCTGGCCCGAAATTCGCACGATCAAACCCTGATATACGAAAAATTCGCGCTGTGCCGGCGGCGGGCAGATGATTTCTTCGGAGAACCTGCTCCCCCTCCTGAGCCGCCGGAGCCCGGACCGCTGGATCGAAAATTGGTGCGGTCGAAAATCTGGATCTGGAGCATAGCAGTAGCACTCGCCTCCGTACTTGGCATTATAGCCTGGATTTTGCTCAAGCCTGATAAAACCAATGTGGTGGAAAAATCATTGGCCGTTACAGCAGGTCAAACCACGCTGATTTGTCCGGGAAATATTCCGGAACTGGATACTTTTGGAAGCAAAGCAACCTCTCTGGAATTTGCCTTTATTTCCATATTTGATAAGTCCCGCAATTTTTCAAAGTATAAAGAAGGCTGGACTAATTGGGATAATCAGGATACGCTTCTTCAGGCTGTAGAAAACAACTTCGGAGATGTATCCATCCAAAACGACACCTGCCTCTCCTACGCCGCCCGCGATTCCGTGCAAGGGATGGACTCTCTGGTTCTCATGGTGAATTTCCAAAATGGCCGAAATGCGGAACTCCGGCTCCGGATTTTTGTAGCGCCACAAACGGTTCTGCCACCACCGCCGCCGGGGCCAGACGCCAGTGCACTGGTGCTGGAGCCACGTCCGTACCCGCACGACCATACCCAGGCTTTTCTCGATCTGATCATCCAGCCCGTAGACCCCTGGAAAGCCCGGCTGGCGGAACACTGGCCCTGGTTACGCTGGGTGATCTTTGGCCTGTTCACCATGCTGATGATTGCGTTCTGGCGCTGGCTCGACTGGCGCCGCCGCAAACTGATTGCCGAACTCGACCGGCCCGACAAACCGCCGTATTTCTGGAACATTCGTATCAACGATCCGGATGGTATTGTGATGGGCGATGCATTCCGGCACGCCCTGCAGGTGATGCGCCGCCGCAGTACCACTGATCAGCTAAAGCTGGATCTGCCCCGAACCATAAGGGATACTGCCGAAAAGGGCGGGTTGCCTGCCTTCCGCTTTCGCGCCGACACACAGCCGGTAGACTATCTGATGCTCATTGACCGGCAGAGCGCACAGAACCACCGGGCACAGGCCTTTGATGCAGTTTTTAAAGCCTTGCAAGAGCAGGAACTACACATTGAGCGCTTCTTCTACGATTCCGATATCCGGGTGCTTTTCAATGAGGCTCACCCCGACGGCATCAGACTCAACGATCTGGCCCAGCGTTTTGCGCAGGCCCGCCTGATGCTGGTGGGCACCGGCGCCCAGATGCTGCATCCGGTACGTGGCAGATTGGAAGACTGGGTACAGGTATTCCGAAACTGGCCTGCCCGGGTATTGTTTACTCCCAAACCCCAGGAAGACTGGGCCCGATCCGAGCGCCGCCTGGCGGAAGTGTTCACCGTTTTACCCGCCACCTTACAGAGCCTTGGCTTTTGGGTGGAAGAGGTGGAGCAGGGGGATGATGCCCGCTTTGAGCGATGGAGCGAACGCGTGAAGGATGCTCCTGCGGCAGTGTATCAACCCAGCGACGAGCATCCGCTGCCCATGTTGTTCATGCAGTATCCGGAGGCCGTGGTGCGATGGATAGCGGTATGTGCTGTGTACCCCAAACTCCACTGGGATCTTACCCTATGGCTGGGAAGGCGGCTGACAGAGTGGTATCCTGCGGAGGCCCCCTTGGTTACGCTGGAAAATCTGCTGAAGATATTCCGCATCCGCTGGTTTGTGCAGGGGCAGATACCTCAAAGCGCCCGGGCCGCTCTGCTGGAATGGCTCGAGAAGGACGATGCAGCCCTTATTCCCCGCCTGCGACGCGAGTTGGCCGAATTGCTGGCCGCCTCGCCACCTCCTGAAGACTCTGTAGCCTGGGCGGATCACCGCATGACCGTGGTGCTCAATCAATGGCTGAGCGAAAGCGACGCCCAAAAGAAAAAGGCGCTGGAAAAAGAAATTGAACAACTCCTGCCCAAGGCGGAAGCCGATTTTACCGTACTCAAATACCTCAACCGGCCCTCCTCGCCGTTGCAATTTCCGGTGCCGGACAAGTGGAAAAAATATGTGTATCGGGGTGGCTTCCGGGCATTGGGCTTCCTGCCGTCGTTTGGCGTATCGCTGATAGCCGCTTTGCTTTGGATGGCGGGTACGCTGGGTTTGTTTGTCTGGATTCCTGAAGCTCCAAACGTCGGCTGCCGCGGAGAAAAAGTGGATTATGTGCTGGATGGTCAGCCTTTGACTCTGTGTTTAGACAGCGCCAATGATTCGCTCTTTTATCAGGAAAGATTGTTGCTGGATGCAGCGGAAAAGCGGGATTTCGTCCTGGTAGATAGTTTAACAAGTTTGGATTTTCCGGTATTTGGAGATGACGGGTTGAAAAATGAAGCTGTAAATAATGCTATAATTGCTTCTTTTAACGCAGGGGCCTATTATGCCAGGTTGAGTC
>JADZFI010000327.1 GCA_020850025.1 Saprospiraceae bacterium | reverse complement strand
GGCACAACGGGCGTACACACCCTGCCCGCCCTCCCGCATGCCCGCTTGTCGCCCAATCCATTTGGTTCCACCCTCAGCGTACAGCTCCCGGCATTGGTGGGTGTTTCACCGGAGTTTGTGCTCTATGACCTCTATGGCCGTGTGGTCAAGACAGCACGCTTAACTGATTTTGAGAACCATATTCCGGCATCTGAACTACCCGCGGGATTATACGTCTGGCAATTGCGCTGGAATGGAGAAGTGACACAGGTGGGGAAGGTGGTGAAAAGGTAGCTAAACACCTCATTCCACCCTCACCTCATCCACAAACAACCAGCTCGGATACCCGGCGCCTTTGTGTGTGGCCGGGCATTGATCCGGCGGTGGGCGCTCTTTATGGTGTTATTTTCAAACCAACAAATTCATCAAAATTTTCATTGTTCACCAAAGTACACGTACTACCCGGATAGTTTTCGAGGAATGCAACAGGAAAACGGGCAGGCTTTTTCGACTGCCATTTGAACTCGAAGGCGTGAAGCCGTCCGTTGGTATCTTCCACGTAATCAATTTCTTGTTGGGACGTGGTACGCCAGAAATAGGCATTGCTGAAATAGTCGGAATACGCATTTCGTTTCATGCGCTCGGCAAGCAGGAAGTTTTCCCATAAGGCGCCGGTATCGTTCCGCAAGTGAAGTGGAGAGAAGTTCTTAAGAATGGCATTTCGGATGCCGTTGTCGTAAAAATAGATTTTTCGCCCTTTTTTAATTTCGTTGCGGGCATTTCGACTGAGCGAAGGCAATCTGAAAAGGACAAAAGATTGTTCAAGCAGGTCGGTATATCGTTCGACGGTAAGTGGGTCAGCACCAATGGTTTGGGCCACCTCCAGATAACGAACTTCGTTGCCCACCTGGAGAGCAAGTGCTTGTAAAAGTTTTACAAGCAGGGATGGTTTTTTGATTTGATCGAGGGTAAGCAGGTCTTTGTACATCAGCCCGTCGCTCAGATCATTGAGAATTTTTTGAGCCTGCAAAGGAGATTGTTGCACTACTTCCGGATAGTACCCGTAAAGCATTCTATGTTCAAGCAGCGACCGCTCAGTCAGGTAGCCGTGATGGTCGCACATTTCCACAAAAGAAAGGGGATATAAATGAAACTCTATTTTTCGACCTGTGAGGCTTTCTTTGGTTTGGGCAGCGAGGTCGAGTGAAGAGGATCCTGTAACGAAAAGTTGCACCGTCGGCAAATGGTCAGTGATGAGTTTAAGCATCAACCCGGCATTGGTGAATCGTTGGGCCTCATCCACCACTACCACCTTATGTTGTCCGAGAAGGTTTTGCAGCCGGGCTAATGAAATATTATCCAGCAGAGATCGCGTTTCGGGGTCATCTCCGGTGAGCCAGAGCGCGTTTTTGTCCAGATTTTGGCTGATTTGACGCACAAGCGTAGTCTTGCCTACTTGTCTGGGACCGATGACAATGATGGCTTTCCCTTTTCCGAGCCATTGCCGGATATTTTGCGCCTGTATTCTCGGTATCATGCCTTTTTGAAGGCAAATTTATTGATTTGTCAGATTCAAATCGAAAAAATTGACCTTTTTTTTCGATTTGGAAAAAACAGAGGGTTGCTTGTTCCGGAACAAGAGTTTAGGTCCCCATCTCCCTCACTCCACCCTCACCTCATCCACAAACAACCAGCTCGGATACCCGGCGCCTTTGTGGGTGGCCGGGCATTGGCCGAGGTTTTTGCCGATGATCCGCACATAACGGGCTTTGGCGTTGTTGAGGGATACGCTGAGTTCTTTTTGCAAAATACCCATGGCCGAGGGGGGAATATCGCACAGGGTTTCTCCGGCCGGAGCAAAGGTTTTGCCGTCATCCGAAACCTCTATCTGCAGGGCGGTGGGGAAGAAAATCCAGGAGTTTTCATCCTGCAGGAAGTTGGCGCTTATCTGACTGATTTTCTGTTGCCTGCCCAGGTCTATCACCATGTCGAGGTTGCCGCCCTCAAAGCCCTGCCAGCCGCCGGTGCGGAAATCTTCGCCGCCTCGCACGCCGTCTACCAATCCGTCGTTGCCGCCGGCGGTGTATTGTGGGGAGTAGGGGTGCTTGTAACTCAGCACTTTCAGGTCTTTTCGAATGCGGTGAAATTCTGCCAGCACGGATTGGCTGTGCTCGGCTCCTTTTTCGGCGTGCAGGAACATGCGCTGTGAGCGGTCTACCTTGACCGGCCCCTGGTAGTCGCGCCACTGGACCTTGCCGGAAATATCGGCAAACATGTACCGGATTTTGGCGGAAGGATCGGCGCAACCCAGCTCCACTTCGGTGCGGTCTTTGAAAATGGTAGACCCGCTTTTGATATAAGGTGCGGCAATGATGGGACGCTCTTCTATGCGCTGTACCGGCCAATCGGCCTCGGCAGTTGCCCAGCTGGAGGGCTTGTCGTCCATCTCGAAGAGCCACTCGCCGCCCCTGAGCAGCTGGTCGTGCGTGATCCAGGATCCCTTCCAGGGAGATCCGTTGTGGCTCAGGTTTTTGATATAACAGTTTTTGGCAGATACTTTTGGCGCCCGGATGACTACCTGATTCCCGTTTTCGAGGGAGAGGGTGGCTTTTTCAAACCAGGGCGAGCCCACCGCATACCCGGGGTTGCCGGGTACCACCGGGTAAATGCCCAGGGCCGACAACACCAGCCAGGCCGACATCTGTCCGCAGTCTTCGTTGCCGCTGAGTCCGTCGGGCTGGTCGGAATACATGGAATCCATGATTTGCCGCACCCGCTGCTGGGCCTTCCAGGGCTGCCCAACGTAGTTGTACAGGTAGGCCATGTGGTGACTCGGTTCGTTGCCGTGCACGTACTGGCCGATCAGTCCGGTGATATCAGCCTGGTTGCGGCCGGTGGTTTTGGTGGAGGCGTTGAATAGTTCGTCGAGGTGCTGGGCAAAGCGGTCGCGCCCGCCCATTTGCAACATCATGCCGGTGATGTCCTGCGGCGCGGCGAAGCGATATTGCCAGGCGTTGGCTTCCGTGTAGTTGAAATTCACCTCATAGGGGTCGAAGGGCGTATGCCAGGAGGCGCCCCTGCGCGCGCGGAAGAAGGCGGTGCTGGGGTCGTACAGATTTTTGTAGAACTGCGCCCGACGGGAGAATTCGGCGGCTGTTTCCTGTTTGCCCAGGCTGCGGGCCATCTCGCTGATACACCAGTCGTCGAACGCATATTCCAGGGTTTTGGATACGCTTTCCGCTTCGCGGTTGCTGGGCACAAATCCCATTTCGCGGTACCAGCGCAGTCCGTACCGGTCGCTGTTGGCATTGGCCAGCATGGCTTTCAGGGCCAGTTCGCCGTCGTAGCCGCGTATGCCTTTGGCCCAGGCGTCGGCAATCACCGGGATGGAGTGGTTGCCGATCATACAATCGGTTTCGTTGGCCGCCAGCTCCCAAACGGGCAGCAAACCACTCTGCTCGTACTGGTTCAGAAAGGTTTGGATAAAATGGTTGGTGCGCCGGGGTTCCAGAATGGTGTACAGCGGGTTGCAGGCCCGGTAAGTGTCCCAAAGAGAGAAAACGGTGTAAGTTTCCGTGGAGGAAGTGTGAATTTTGTTGTCGCGGCCGCGGTAGGCGCCGTCCACATCGCTCCAGAGATTGGGCACCACCATGGTGTGGTAAAGGGCAGTATAAAAAATGGTTTTTTGCGC
>JADZFI010000326.1 GCA_020850025.1 Saprospiraceae bacterium | reverse complement strand
TGGAACCCTGGGTTACATCAATAGAATAATCACACACATTGCCTGAGCAACCGTCCAGTACAATCCAGTACACCTCGCCAACGACAAAGTCAGTTGATGTAAGCGTAAACGGATCCTCCGTGCAGGAGCATTGTAAATCCATCGCGTTGTCATTGCACCAGCCGTTGCCAGGGTTCCCTGGAGGACAGGCGTCGTAAATGCCACCTTGCAGGCCCTGCTGCCCGCCTGGGCTGCAGTTGGCCGGGGTGATCTGGATACTGATAGTGGTGGTGCCGGCAAAAAAACCGAACCACTCATCGTTGTTCAACGTCCAGCCCGGGCAGCAAGGGAACGGCCGGGATTGGTTGTTGTTGTTGATGGTGTTACAATAGCCGTCCAGATTTTCGCAAATAATGGGAGATCCGCAGTTGTCGCCGGAATCCGGAAAACCCACGGGGGGGCATTGGCCAAACAAGTTTGGCGAATAAAAAATAAACAGGAGAAAGAACAGTGTGTAGAGAGTACGCATGAGCAAATTCAGATTATGAGGTGAACAGACACGTTGCTTCGGGATAAAAGCAGGATTAAAATGGGACCATCGGCATGAATGTGGACTACGGCGAAAAGGAATGGCAAAGTTGCGCCGCCAACGATGGTTTTTTGAAATCAATAAAAGAGGCCGTAAATGTAAAATAATATATGTTATGACAACATTCTTTTTGGTAAAAACAGCTTTTGCCAATTTTACCCCTTCTGTAAGTATCTGAAATTGAGGTCTATTAAAATTTTTTAAATATCTGAATTTAATCTCCCTCCCGATCAATCAATAGGTTTTACCCTGCCTGCCAACCAAATGCTGACCAGTATCATGAGCATGGAAAGATAGCCCACCCATTGATAATGCAGAATGTGGCCATCTGCTGATTTGGCTACAATAGCGCCTCCGATAATGGAAGACATGCCCGTGGCGAGTTGCTGCACCGACGAATTGATACTCATGAATCCGCCGCGTTTTTGAGGGTGCACTACACCAGATACCATGGCCTGTGTTGGGATCATTCGACCATTAACAAAAACGAAAAATAACCCCGCAATACTCAATATGGCCCACAATGGCATCGGCCAAACATTGGTAATGAGCCAAACGGGAACCAGGGATAGTACCGCAAAAAAGACAAATACAGGATATTTCCCTTTTCTGTCTGCCAGTTTGCCCACCAGTGGAGCTGAAAAAAGGGTCAGTAAACCACCAACAAAGTATACCAGGAAGATATGATCCTGACTAAACCCGGCATTCCCCACAAGCGATGGCGTGATAAAAGGGATGATCAGAAAATGGCCGAGCATTAAAACAATGGAAAAGGACAATGCCCGCATTTGGTTGGGCGTGTTAAAGATATCCGACAAAACCTGAAAGGGCTTTTGACCTGTGGGCCTCTCTGCAATATGGCGATTCATGGGAGGAACGGCTATGGCAACAAGCGCCAATACGCCCAGGCCCAGTGCCCCAATAGCCAGAAAAGGCATATGCCAACTGAACATGGCTGCAAGCCACAAACCAGCGGGCACACCAGCCACCGATGCAGCGGAAAAGGCCGTCATCAACGCCCCCATGGCCATGGCCCTGCGCTCGTAAGCAAACGTATCAGCAACTATAGCCAGCACCTGCGCCCCGATCATGCCTCCGAAAAATCCGGCCAGCACGCGGGCCGCTACCAGCAATTCGTAATTGGGTGCGAAAGCGCAGGAAAAAGTCCCTAACAAAAATCCGATATACGCGAATACCAGAATGGATTTCCGGTCGAAACGGTCCACAAAAAATGCCGCTATAAATCCGGAAATGCCGGCAGTGATGCCATACGCCGAAACTGCCAGGCTGAATTGTTGAGGTGTAATTTTCAGCAACTCCATCAATTGCGGCCCAAGAGGCATCATGATCATGAAATCCATGATGTGTGTGAAATTGACGGCAGCAAGGGCTAAAAGCAAAAGGCGTTCTTTTGAATTCATAGAAACGCTACAACACTACAAGGGGCATAGGGTTCCGGACGATGGGAAAAAACCGCAGAGGCGCGGAGACGCAGAGCTGAGATCCTCCGCGCCTCCGCGCCTCCGCGGTTAAATAATCTCCAATTCGGTTACTTGATCACAAAATCGCCATGCATAAGGCGTGCTCTTACGAGTCCACGGGCACTTTCGCTGCCCAGATATCCTTGAATGACTTCCCGGTTATTGGAGTCACTCCGGTTTTTTACGGTGGCAGAAGGTGGCACGTGGGCGTCAGCAAAATTAACTTCAGCATCAAACCGGTAGATGGCGCCGCGTTCTACCCCAACAGTAACAGGGGTGTATTTAGCCACCACATTTACGTTGGAGAAATTGCGGCCAAGGGAATTGATCATCAGGTTGCCATATACAACATCAGCGTCCATGGCCTCTTTCACCGCGCTGAAATCCATGTCGGAATATTGAGCAGTGATGTAAGCAGAGCGGACATTCTGGCTTTTGAGTTTGGCATATTTGGTTTGA
>JADZFI010000325.1 GCA_020850025.1 Saprospiraceae bacterium | reverse complement strand
GGTACCGGCGCCCTATCGGATGAAACCGCTATTGAATTATACCAAAAACGACGGTATGATGTAGTGCTCATCGGCGGTGGTGTTGAAGCCGAAAGCGAGGCCAAGCTACGCGCCATTTTTACCTTCCAAAACCCATTGATCCGAATCATTCAGCATTACGGAGGCGGCAGCGGATTATTGTTTGCTGAAATCAAAAGTGCTTTGCTAAAACAGGCAAAAGGAAAAGATAGTCTGGAAAATGCCTGAACAAGAGCATTAGCATGAGCATGCTCGCTTTATCGAACAATATCCGGTAATTATTGCTCCTGGTATTGAACAATAATCCAGTGAAATGTATTTTTACCGCATGGAAATAGCCGTCACAAATGGCATAACGGTTGCCGTTGAATCTGTTTTTTTACCTCAGCACTCCAATAACAGGGAGCAGAGATATATTCATGCCTATTACATTCAGATAGAAAACGGCAGCCCATATACGGTGCAACTCCTGCGCAGGCACTGGTACATATATGATGGACCGGCTCAGGTAAGAGAGGTGGAAGGCGAAGGTGTGGTGGGTGAACAACCCGTACTGGCGCCCGGGGAAAATTTTGAATACCGCTCCTACTGCGACCTATCCAGTGAGATAGGAAAAATGCGCGGATATTATACCATGCACCGACTGGAGGACGACATTTTGTTTGAGGTGGAAATCCCCGAGTTTAAAATGGTCGACCCCAGTCTGCTGAATTAATCCACCCCCTTCAAGTCTTTGAGCCGTCCGGCCGTTTTCAGGAGTTTCAACACTGCCAATTTGTAACTAAACACCTGTTGCCAGTAGTTGGTTTCCGCCTCTGAAAGCGCAGTCTGGGCATTCAGCAAATCAGTAAGAGAAGCCACCCCTTCCTTATACTGCAACACCAGTTTTTCTGTTATTTCCCTTGCAAGTGCAACGTTCTCGGTTTGGGTACGCAAAGCTTTGATGCTGGTAGTCAACTGTTCTCTCGCCTGTCTGAATTCCAGTGCCTTTGCCTCATTCAGCTGTCTGTGATCCTCCTCCAGCTTTTGCTCCTCCAGTTTAAACAACCAGGCTTTGTTGTGCACCCTGAACCCGTCAAAAATGGGAATTTTAAGCCGCAAACCAGCTCCTGCAGCACCATACCAACGCCGGTCAGTATCAAAGAAATTGATATCCTGCCTGAAACCCTGGGCTGAAATAGTGGCGAAACCACTCAGGCTTGGCAAAGCCTCTGCAATAGCGCTACGCCGCTGAATTTGCAATAATTCTCTCTGGTTGGCAATCAGTCGGCTTTCCGTGGTGTTTTTGGGATCAAGAGACAATGATTGCCATCGAAGAGAATCAGAAGCCGGCGCATCAATTTCTGCACTGAGATCCAACAGCTGGTCAAACGGCAATCCACAAAGAAAAAGCAGCGTTTGTCGAAGCGCGCTGATCCCCGTCAGCAAATTTTCCCGCTGGGTTTCCAGATTGGTGCGGGCTACCCGAATACGTTTTACATCTGTTGGCACGGCATAGCCATTATCCAGCTGCAACTGAGCCATGCCCTGCAAGGCCTCCAGCTTACTCAGATTGGCGTTCACAGCGCGCAATAATTGCTCGGTCTGAAGGGTTTGATAAAAAATAGAGGCCGTATTATAAATTACCTCATCTTCCGAGCGTTCCACCAACAGATCGCTGATGCCCCGGCTGGTCTTCAAGGCCGGCACACTGCGTCGAGCCGCCTCATTGATCAGGTTCTGCTGCAAGGTTATGGAGTTATTCAATTGCCAGGTCCTTCCGAACTGGACTGGAATGAAGGTGCCAGCCTGCATATTTAACGCCTCGCCAGGCATTAGCTGGGTGGGCAGCAATGGCCAGTAGTCCAGCCCGATATTGGCTGTAATTTGGGGGAAGCCTTCACTTCTGGCCTCCTTTACCTTCCGTTCCAAAAGCTCGCGGTCTATTTTAGCTTTTTTTATCTGGGCGCTGTTGTCAAGTGCCAATTCCAGACTTTCTTTCAAACTCATGGGCCGAACCGCAGAAGGTTGGGCGCCAGCGCATACGCACACGGACAGGAAAGTCGCAATAACCAGTATCAATTTCATGCTGTAAAAAAAGAGTAGGTTTTCGGGGAGGCAAAAATAGACTACGTTTCGAACCGAAGATGCTTCACGGTAATACCATGGTTCATCAATTGTTTGAGCGAATCCACGCCTATTGCAAGATGCGCTTTGGCAAAATTTGCTGTAACGACACGATCACTGGCTTCCGTCTTGACGCCTTCAGTGGTCATTGGCATGTCACTCACCAGCAGCAGTGCCCCCGCCGGCATCTGATTTTTAAATGCGGCCACAAAGATGGTGGCAGTTTCCATATCAATGGCAATACAACGCAAATCGCGGAGTTTTTGCTTGAAATCTTCCCGGTGCTCCCAAACCCTCTTGTTCGTGGTGTACACCACGCCGGTCCAGTAGTCCTTTTCGTAATCCCGGATGGTAGTGGATACCGCTTTTTGCAACGCAAATGCCGGCAGTGCTGGAACCTCCGGTGGAAGATAGTCGTTACTGGTCCCCTCTCCACGGATGGCTGCAATGGGCAGGATCAAATCGCCAATATGGTTCTTGCCCGTTTTCAATCCGCCACATTTGCCCAGGAACAATACGGCTTTAGGTTTGATGGCCTCCAGCAAGTCGATGATCAGGCCGGCATTCGGACTGCCGATACCGAAGTTGATGATGGTTATGCCACCAGCAGTGGCGGCTTGCATGGGACGATCCAATCCATAAATATCCACTTGATGCTGCTCGGCAAAGTCTTTCACGTACCCGGCAAAATTCACCAACAGAATAAATGGTCCAAATTCAGACAAAGGCATGCCGGTATATCGGGGAAGCCAATCTTTGACGATTGCGGCCTTGGAAGACTTCTCAATCGCAAAATTTTCGCGCCAAAGTTCATCCAGTTCAGCCTGGGTGATTTTGCGAGGTATGGATTTGTTATTCATATCTGATTTTTAAAAAATTATGCTGGGTCCTCCATTACGGTTGTTTTAGAAAACCGATCATGCCATCCCCTTCCAATCAGGAAAGTCAGAGGATTTGCAGCGCGAAAGTCTGCCAATTCCCGCAATCTTCATGTAAAATCTTTACGCCGGAGTCTATAAATGAGACTTTCACTGCAGGTATTTGAACCGTGGTCTATGTAAAGCCAGGGACTAATTTGACCGGTGTACCTTTCCGCCATTACCAAAATCACTTCCTT
>JADZFI010000324.1 GCA_020850025.1 Saprospiraceae bacterium | reverse complement strand
GCCTTCTTTTTCGTCACCTTTAGCGGCTTTACGCTCTTCCAGACCTTCGCGGATAGCGTTGGTGAGGTAGTTGGTGATGAAAGCGATGGACTTGGATGCGTCGTCGTTGCTGGGGATAGCGAAATCCACCAGGGTAGGGTCAGAGTTGGTATCTACCATACCGAACGTTTTAACGTTCAGTTTTTTCGCTTCTGCAAGTGCGAGGTGTTCGTGGTGGATGTCCACGATGAACACGGCAGATGGCAGGCGGTTGAGTTGTTCGATACCACCGAAGTGCTTGCTCATTTTGGTGTGCTCGCGACCGAACATGAGGCGTTCTTTTTTGGTGATACTGGTAAGTGTAGTATCGGCCAGCACGCGCTCGATGTGCTGCATTTTCTTCACCGATTTGCGGATGGTGGGGAAGTTGGTCATCATACCACCCAACCAGCGCTCAGTTACGAAAGGCATGCCAACGCTTTCAGCAGCCTTTTGCACGATTTCGCGGGCTTGCTTTTTGGTGGCTACGAACAGGATTTTTTTGCCGCTTTTAGCCATGGCTTTCATGGCCAGCGCGGAACGCTCCAGCATATCGGCTGTGCGGTTGAGGTCAATAATGTGTACCCCTTTGTGCTCCATAAAGATATAAGGAGTCATTTTAGGGTTCCATTTTTTGCGCAGGTGACCGAAGTGGCAGCCCGCGTCGAGGAGTTCCTTGTATGTTGGCTTCTGCATGAGAAGGTGAGTTTTAATGTTGAAGAAGTAAATTCGGTTCCAAACATTAACGCTTGGAGAACTGGAAGTTCTTGCGCGCTTTTGGCTTACCGTATTTCTTACGTTCTACGGCGCGGCTGTCGCGAGTGAGGAATTTCCGGGCCTTCAACGGCGAGCGGAACTCTTCGTTGAGTTTCACCAGGGCGCGGCTCAGACCCATACGAACGGCTTCAGACTGGCCTTTGTAGCCGCCTCCGCGTACGTTCACCTTGAGGTCGTAAGCATTTTCGATGCCCACTACAGCGAACGGATCAGTTACGTTGTGCTGTACGTGAATTTGCGGGACGTATTCGCGGTAATCTTTGCCGTTTACCGTGATTTTGCCTTCTCCTTTCATCAAATAAACGCGGGCCACGGCGGTTTTACGACGACCCACTGCATTTATCATTTCCATATCAAGAATGTGAGAATGTAAGGTGGAAATGTGGTTAATGTGGGGAATGTGGGGAATGTGATTAATGAGGGTTAGACGCACTCATTGGCCACATTCTTTACATTATCCACATTCATCACATTATTTAAAAGTGATGGGTTCTGGTTTTTGTGCTGCGTGGGGGTGCTCTGAACCCGTGTACACGAACAGTTTTTTGTACATGGCACGACCCAGTTTGGTTTTTGGAAGCATGCCCTTGATGGCGCGCTCGATGATGCGCTCAGGGAATTTTTCCAACATTTCGCTGGCCGTAAGCACTTTCAAACCACCTGGGTGGTGAGAGTGGTTTTTATATTCTTTCAGCTCCCATTTTTTGCCCGTGAAGCGTACCTTTTCGGCGTTGATCACGATGACGTAGTCGCCCGTGTCGGCATGGGGGGTGTAAGACGGCTTGTTTTTTCCGCGCAGAATAGAAGCGATCTCCGCACACATACGACCAGTGGTTTGGTTCGTAGCGTCAACGATATACCACTTGTGCTCCGCATTTTCTTTGCTGACGGAAACCGTCCGATAGCTCAGTGTATCCATTTTTTGAAATAATTTGAAACGTTTGGATGAGCTTTGGGAATGGCCGACGGGTCAATTTCTCCTCCCCCTTGCTCAAAAGAGGCCGCAAAAGTACAGTCACGCAAACCTCTGTGCAAGGAATATCAAAAAGTTTTTTGGGCGAAATGGTGTAACTAATTGATAATCAATCGAATTTTTGCACAAATATTTTTTGTTGAATCATGTCCGGATGCAATTTTTGTGTGAAAATCAATGAATTACATGCTTTTGGGACAATATCCAATGTCCAATGTCCAATGTCCAATGTCCAATGTCCAATATCCAATATCCAATATCCAATGTCCAATGTCCAATGTCCAATGTCCAAGTGGGCGGGTGCTTGGCTTTGGTATTTTGGTTTGGCGTTTCACTCGTGCTTTGTCATGCATCCATGATTGTGCTGCTGCATCAACGTTCATATTGATAATCGTGAGTTGTCATCCTGGCGGGATCTGTCCGCTCTAAGTGCGCTTGTGGCAGGGCAAATATATATCCCAGGCGCAGCGCCTCCGGGGCATGGCCCCTAAACGTTGGTAGCCCAGTGCGAATCAGGTAATTTGATAATATCCGCACAAACCAAACGCCCTCCCCGGCGTTATCCTTATCTTTAGCCCGCCAAAAACAACGGACGGTTCAAATTCCATTTAATGAGCAATAATTCATACCTCCTCTTTTCTGTTGTCGTTCTCCTTTTTTCCTGCGGAAAATCTGAACAGCCTGCCGCACCCGGCGGCGCACCAGCGAAAGCTGCACTTTCGGTCAATGCCATCGAAGGCTTTGTGATAAAGCCTACCTCCCTCACCGAAAAAGTGACGGCGAGCGGCAATCTGGTGCCGGCCGAAGAAACAGAGCTGCATCCGGAAGCCTCCGGCAGGGTGGTAAACCTGAACCTGCCGGAAGGCAAGGCAGTACGCAAAGGCGATCTGCTGCTGAAAATCTATGATGAAGATCTGAAAACACAACTCCGAAAGCTGGAAACACAGCTCAAACAGGCAGAGATCACCGAGCAGCGCCTCGGCGAACTGCTTAAAGTGAAAGGCGTGAGCCAGCAGGAATACGATCTGGCAGTACTGCAAACCCAGACTTTCCGCGCCGATATCGAGCTGCTGCGGGTGAACCTCGCCAAAACAGAGTTGCGTGCCCCATACGATGGCGTACTGGGACTTCGGCGCATCAGCCCGGGCGCATACGTAACGCCTGCTACGGCCATTACAACGCTGCGTTCCGCTTCTGCCCTGAAACTCGACTTCTCCGTTCCGGAAAAATACAGTCAGCAACTGCGCATCGGCCAAAGCCTGGAGTTTACGGTGGAAGGCGGCAACACGCCGCACCGCGCCACCGTACAGGCAACCGAGCAGCGCATCAACGAAGGCACACGCGATCTGCAGGTGCGTGCCACGGTGAATGACTCCCGCGGTCTGCTCCCCGGCGCTTTTGCCGAGGTCAGTCTGGCCCTGGGCAACAAACCACAGGCCCTGATGATCCCCAACCAGGCCATTATCCCGCAGGCCCGCGACAAAAAAGTGATCCTGAGCAAAGGCGGCAAAGCCAAATTTGTAACCGTAAAAACTGGCGTTCGCCAGGCCGGCTTAATCGAAATTACGGAAGGGGTGCAGCCGGGGGATACCGTTTGCACCACCGGTATGCTCTTTTTGCGTCCGGATGCCCAGATTAACTTCTCCAAAATTGATTGATCCGGTATGAACAATGCTATTCAGGCCTATTTCCAGGCTGAAAAAACAGGAGCTCAGGTGCTGCTCTCCATCGGAATTGCCGCCTGCTCCGTTGGCGGCGCCGTCATGTTGAAAGCCGGCGCACCTTTTTATACCGGACTGTCCATTCCGCTTGCCTTGATCGGTATTGTACAAATAATGGTAGGGGCCTCCGTAGCCCGGAGTTCCGATTTGCAGGCGCGTGATATGGAGCAGCTGCTGGAGGAGTCGCCCGCTGAATTTCGGCAACAGGAAGGCGCCAGAATGGAAGTCGTACTGCGCAACTTTATCCGTCTCAAATGGGCCGAAATAGCCTTTGTGGTGCTTGGTCTGGCCATCATATTGGTCAACGACACGCCAAATTTCACCAAAGGACTCGGCGCCGGCCTATTCGCCCAGGGCCTTGTTTCACTGATATTCGACTACTTCGCCGACAAACGCGGCAAAGCCTACGCAACCTTCGTCCACCGCCCATCGTAAGCCGTCTACCGTAAGCCGTCCACCGTCTACCGTAACTATGCACCTTTCCAATCGTTTTTTCTGGGCTTGGGGTACGGTTGCAGCATTGTTTGCTGTTTCCTACCCATTTAGCTGGCTATATCCTTTGGCCCAGACCGCATTGGTTGGATTGGTTGGTTTGTTGCTTACAGATATTTTGTTGTTGTTTGCCAAAAAGCCTGAGGTAAGGTGTACCAGAGAAGTGAATCCGGTGTTTTCACTTTCCGATCCGAACCATGTTCGGATACATTTAGAGAATCAATCCGGCTTTTACCTAAACCTCAAGGTGGCAGATGAACTCCCTGTTCAGTTCCAAATCCGGGATGAAGAGGTAAAAGTGGAACTTCCGGCCCGGCAAAACCGCCAGCTGGATCGTACGCTAAGGCCTTTGAGCCGAGGCGTGTACGAGTTCGGGAACATCAATGTGTTTGTTTCCACCCGTATCGGGTGGGTGGAGCGCAGGCTGGTGTTTGAGCAGGCAAGGCAGGTGGCAGTGTATCCGAGCATCATTCAAATGAAGCAATATGAGCTGCGGGCCATGCGTCAGATTGCGCATGATACCGGGATCAAAAAAATGCGCCGCATTGGTCATTCCTACGAATTTGAACAGATAAAAAACTACGTACAGGGCGACGATTATCGGTCTATCAACTGGAAGGCGAGTAGCAGAAGAGCAACGCTCATGGTGAATCAATACGAAGATGAGCGAAGCCAGCAGGTGTATTGTATTGTCGACAAGAGTAGGGTAATGCGCATGCCTTTTGAGGGGCTGAGTTTGATGGATTATGCCATTAATACCACCCTGGCCATCAGCAATATCATCCTGAAGAAG
>JADZFI010000323.1 GCA_020850025.1 Saprospiraceae bacterium | reverse complement strand
GTTTGGATTAGTTGTTCCATTTTTTTTTAAACTGGGTTTGTTATTGATTCTTTGTAAAGTTCGAAATTTCAGGTGGACAAATCCCCCACCCCATCCACCAATCTCCCCAAAAACCCCGACTTCCTCAGCACCTCCGGTACACCTATCAGCACCAGGTGCTCTTTGGCGCGGGTGAGCATGACGTTCAGCTTGCGGTCCACGCCATCGGCATTGATGGATTGGATGGAGCGGAGCTGGAGGGCGTTTTTGACGGCAAACGACACGATGATCACGTCGCGCTCGGAGCCCTGGAAGCGTTCCACCGTGTCTATCGTGACCGCCTGGTACTGCTCGGGCAGTTTTTGCCGGATTTTGGCAATCTGGGCCCGGAACGGGGTGATGACACCCACGGTTTGGGTGGGATCAAAGCGGTCGCCGTAGAGTTGGTGCACATAAGCAATGAGCTCGGCTACCAGGGTGGCTTCTTCATCGTTCACTTTGGGGGTGTTTTCCACCCGGCTGGGCACAAAGGCCACGCGGCGGCGGAACAGCGACTCAAAGGGATGTTGCTGCTCCGGCCATTGTATGGGCGCTTGCTGCTCTGCAAGGCCGGTGCGCAGCCTACTGTCATAAAAGTGCTCGTTGGGGAAGGCGGCTATGTCGGCGTGCATGCGGAAGTGATATTCCAGCAGGCCATAGCAATCCGTCCATCCCCGGGATTTGGCGTTTTGCAGGAGCCGTGTGAACAAGGACTCCCGGAAATTCTTCAGCTCTATGGCGTGCAGCTCAGGCGCCTCGGCGCGGGTGTCTTCTTCCGCCTGCAGCACCACGGCAGGCAGCTGATTGTCGTCGCCTATCATCAAAAAGCGTTCAAACTGGGGCAGAATACCCGCCAGCTGGGGCTCGAGCAGCTGGGAGGCTTCGTCCACGATCAGGGTGTGAAACTTTTTGAATTTCAGCAGGTCCAGACTGCCTGAGAAGGTGGCCTGGGTGGATACAAACACGCGGGTTTGAGCCACTTTTTCGTGCAGTTCATTGAGTTTCAGACTGCCAGACAGGGTTTGCCAGGTGTAGGGCTCCTCTCCTTTGCCGAGGCGTATGAAAGGGATGTCCAGCTCGTGGAGTTTTTCGCAGATCACTTTCACGGCCTGGTTGGTGAAGGCGATGACCATGATATTGAGTCCGTCGGTGGCCATCTGGCGCACCAGTTCGCGCAGGATGGTGCTGGTTTTGCCCGTGCCCGGCGGACCCTGGATCAGGAAGTAGTGTCTGGCGGCCAGGGCGCGCAGCACGATGTCGCGCTGATTGTCGTTCAAGCGGGCATCGAGGTCTCTTTCCCGGGCAAGCACAGCAAATTCCGGGCGTTTTAGGCCCAGAATCAGCTGTCTTGCGGCATCGTCCGATTGCAGGAACCGGAAAAGCAGCTGCAGCATGGTGCGGTAACCGGATTCCCGGAAATCGCGCTCAATGGCCCAGATCTGCTTTTTTTCAAAATAGGATTTGTTGAGTTGTTTATTAGCCAGACTTACTTCCACCTGCTCCGGACCGATGGAGAGGATGGTACATTTCAGAATTTGTTGCGCCAGGGGGTTGGGGTTTTCCGGATCGGGCGTGGGATACAGGATGGCCACCTCGTTGTCGCGGAAATTGGTGACGCCGGTATTGAACAGATCCGTTTGGTTTTTGAGGGTGATGCGGAAATCGTCGGTCACTTTCACCAGACGCAGGTTGGTGAGCGTGCTGTAGTTATCGGGGTTGGTTTTTTCTTCTGGCGTAGCTTTCCAGAGGGCAGAAAAGCCGCCGGCATCTTCCGGGTTGGCCGGGTTGCCAATTTTTGCGGCCCGCATTTCACCGAAAATAAACTGCGTATAGCCCACAAACCAGGCGCGCAGCAGTGGCGACAGGCTTTGGAGCGTTTGGTGGAATACTGCCACATCTTCCTCGTTGAATTTCGCGATTGGCCCAAAGGCGCCGGGGCGCATTTGCTCCAACACCTCGGTTTTTCCGTTGGCGAGCTGAAGTTCGTTGGCCACGATGCGGTTGCGCAGGAGCAGCAGCTGTTGTTTGCGCAGGTGACTCTCCTCGCGTACGCCGCGGATGGGGTTTTCGGCCCGGGTAGCTTTGGCGTACAGGATGGCGCTCACCCCTTTGCGGCCGGGAAAGGTGGTTTCCAGCATGAGGCTGTACGCCAGGGCCTGGGCTTCGTGGTTGGGGTACAGTCCGTCTTTGGGGAACCTGCCCGATTTCATTTCCACAATATCCTTGCGCAGTGGGTCGGCGGGATCTTCCAGGAGTATGTCGAGACGCCCTTGCAGTCCGTATTGGGAGGAGATGAAGGTAGGTTCCAGGATCAGCTGCCGGGATTTGAAGGCGTCGAGGGCGTATTTGAGCGTTTCGAGCAGCCTGCCGCCGGCATCGTACACCATCTTGACTTCCTCCCGTCGGTACTGACCTCCTTTGTGGGCCAGGCAGAGCATGGGGAAAGAATTGCTGCGCATCATGGTATCAAAACTGTCGGTGTAATTGAACGCCGGGTTGGTTGCCATATCGTCCAGCAGTTGTCCGGCCAGGGTACCGATCATCATTTTATCCGAAATTTCTCCTTTGGAGAACCGGTTGAGCAGGTGAATCAGGGGGTTATCGCCCTGTTGTTGGCAGCATTCGGCCAGTTCTTTGGCTTCAATGAGGTAATCGGGCTCCAGCACCAGCAGGGTTTTGTCGGTAGCATTGAACTCCCCTTCTTTGCCGGGCTGGGGTTTTATTTCCGTGACGTAGATATTGCAGTAAGGCTCCAGGAATTCGTGCACGCCGCTGAGGTCAGAGCCGAAGCCGTCTGCTTTTTTGTTGTTCCAGAACCGGATGGTGATGGCGCCCAGCTCGTCGGTATCGCACACAATGGCGCAGTATTTTTTGTTGTCTTCTTCCTGCGGCACGTACACATGGCGCACGATGGCCCGGAAATTTTGGCCGGGTGTTTTGGGTTTGACGCGGTAGAGTCGTTTTTCAAAGGAATCCTGGTAGTTTTCGTAGGATTTCCGGATTAAATCGGGAATTTCCTGTTGGCCGAAATGGGCGGTAACGGTGGCCAGGGCGTAAAGGCACAGGGCGTCGTCGGCCGGGCCGGGCTGGGTATTATCACCGTGCACCACCGAGTTGGCAAATCGGCGCAGGTGGTGGGCCAGGTTTTTGACGGGTTCGGGGGTATTGTATTCGGTGGCGATGAAGGTGATGCGATTGTTCAGGTCGTTGAGGTATCGCTTTTCGTCACGGGTCAGTTCTTTGAACAGGGCATCGAGGAATGACCGGTATTTGGGGATGCGTTCTGTTTCCGTCAGCCCCGGGTTGCGCAGGGTGAGTTCCAGTTCATCGAATAGGTAACGGGCAAAATCGCTGCTGATGTATTGCATATCAAATCTTCCTCCCGAATAATCAGGAGGTTACGCTGCTGTTTACCTAATTATTTTATACTTTATTAACAAACATCTTTCCTGCAATTTGCATGCCATTTCTGAAAGAGGATTGTTAACTTTGCAAAGATGGGTGCTTAAAGTGCAGCCTATTTGCATTTTTCAAAGAAAACACCAAAACATGCCCACGAATAAACATGCGGCCTACCGGTATCGGATTTTGAACAAGTGTTTTACCAGCAGGGGTCGGAAAAAATGGACCCTGGATGCGCTAGTGGAGGAGGTATCCAGGCGTTTGCAGGATGACTTTGGTCATTCCAGTGGCATCAGCAAGCGTACGTTGCAAGACGATTTGAATGTGATGCGCAGTGAGCCGCCTCGGGGTTTCAATGCGCCCATTGTGTGCAAGCAGGGGTATTATTTTTATGCTGATCCGGGCTACACCATTGAGCACCGGGCTCTGAACAAGCTGGAAACGGATCTGCTGCGGGATGCCCTGGGCTTGTTGCAGCAGCTGCCGGGGATGCCTCAGATGGAAGCCTTGCAAAGGTTGTTGAAACGCGTGGATGAGGTCAGCGATCAAAAGCCCATTTCTTCCAGATGGATCCAATTCGAAACCAATCCGGCCGTGCACGGACTGGAATGGCTGGGGCCTTTGTATCGGAGTATTGCGGAGCAACAGGTGCTCGACATACTGTATGAGCCTTTTACGGAGCCCGCGCTCAGCATCCGACTGCATCCTTACCTGCTCAAGGAATGGCGCAACCGGTGGTATGTTTTTGGCAGAACGGAGGAAAACAAGTTGTGGAATCTGGCCCTGGATCGTATCCGGCGGATAGATCCTGCGCCGGAGGGGGTGACTTATCAGCCCAATGATTTGTTCGACCCGGAAACCTGGTTCAACGATCTGGTGGGGGTTTCGAGGCCGGAAAACGGCGCGCCCCAAACGGTGTTACTGGAATTGTCTTATTTGAACGCCAAATACCTGGAAACCAGACCGGTGCATGCCTCTCAGACTTTTGTGGGAGAGCGTGAGGGTCGGCACCGGTTTTCGCTGCAGGTGTACCTCAACCATGAGCTGGTGAACGAGTTGATGCGTTTTGGCAAGGATTTGGCGGTGTTGGAGCCGGAGGAGTTAAGGCGGATGATGGAGGCAAGATGAGGGGGCATAGCACGCATTTCCCCAAAAAAAAATCCCAAACCACCACTCCTTGGTCAAAAGACCATAAGAACGGCGGCTTGGGAAACTAGTCAAATCAGAATGTGCCTACTTTAACAGGCAAACTATCAAAACGGTCTAACTTATTTGAATGTTATTAACCGCGCCAGATCACACTACAAGTGCTTAAACTTTAGCCATTCCGTTCGTCACCATTCTGGCGGCTTGTTTTTTCACATCTTCCAGTTTGCCCGTTACTCTGTCAATCATTTCATTGAGGCTGTCAACGGCATCATCCTTTTTTTGGACAATTTTCTTACGGGTGTCAACACCTTTATTAGGTGCAAAAAGTACACCCAGAATGGCACCAGCGGCTACGCCTGCTGCAATGCTCAATATTATTCTACCAGTTGTCATGACTTTGTTTTTTAAAGGTGAAGAGATGCATACTACCTGAACTCCTTTTGGATCGTATTCTGTAGTATTAAAGAACTGTACAAATGTGTGGTTTTAGGGCAGATAAACGGTTATATAATTTTGAAAAAAAGTTGCGTTTTGTACTGATTTCACGCAGATTTTTCGCACAGATTTCGCACAGATTTTTTGCACAGATTTTTTAGGCAGGTTGGCTGGATAAAAATCTGTGTAAAATCTGTGCAAAAAATCTGTGTAGAATCTGTGCGAAAAATCTGCGCGAAAAAAAGGCTTACAGCTCGTCCAGGGCATGACGTGGCGGTTGCGCCAGTTTTTTAAATTGGGAGGGCGCCATGCCGGTTACCTTCTTAAACTGGTTGGAAAGGTGCGATACGCTGCAGTAGTTCATCTGGAAGGAAATTTCCTTCAGGTTGTACTCCCCGTACGAAAGCATTTCCTTCACACGCTCTATCCTGGCAGCAATGAGGTATTGCTCAATGGTAATCCCCGTTTCCTCGGTAAAAAGGTTGGAGAGATAGTGGTAATGGTAGTGCAACTTACCGGCAAGATAATCTGTAAAGTGCATTTTGGGGCTGTTTTCAGGAGCGTAAACAAGCTCTATTACCAGGTTTTTGATCTGTTCAATGAGTATGGCTTTCTTATCTCTCATCAGCTCAAGTCCGAATTTTTTCAAATCCTCCCCGATTGCTGATTGTTGTGCTTCCGTGATGTCTTCGGCTGTTTCTACCGTTCCGAGCGATAGGTTTATTGGGTTGATGCCCAACTTATTCAGCTCGGTTTGTACCACGGCTATGGCACATTTACTGATCATATTTTTGATATGCAGAATCATGGCCGGCAATCTTTGGGTATGCTTACAACGCCCAAATCTGCGGATATATTGGGCAAAAACCATTGATTTGAGGCAGGCGTGGCGATGATTTAACACCAAAGTGCCGGATTTTTTCTCCGGTTCTATTAACTCAATAAAATGATTGAGTATCTCTATTTTGCTGCGCCATCTACGGATTGGAGTAAGGCGACTGACACTAACTCCTGATCTCTGTCCATACTAAAAGGAAAAACAGTCAAACCGGCATCTGCCACGTTCCATTATTATTCCGCCCCGCTTCAAGCTCCTTTTTTTGCCTCCACCCCCTATTTCTTTCACTTTTGTGGCATATTCGTTGTTACAATATGAGATCCAACCTTGTTTTCTTTATCGCACTGGCCATCAATGCCTTTTCTCTTCTCATCATGGCGGGAAATATTTCCACTTTATACGCCCCAACCCGCAATTTTGACGGGAGTTTGAACGGCGGCACCATGGGTGATGGCATGACGGTTTATGGGAAATTGATGACCTGGCTGCTGCCGGCAGGATTGCTCCTGTTGATATCGTTGGCCATTTGGCTGCGCGTAAAAGGCAAATTGCTGGCAGCCAATCTGTTGCTGACCATTCCGGCCTTGCCGATGCTGGCGGCCATTGTCATTTGGGGCGGACTGGCGCTGATTTTCATTTTGTTTGGCAAGTAAGAAGGTAATGCTCTATTTCACGAATAACGGACTCACCCTGGAAACTTCCGATGGCGCCAAAAGCTGGTCGCTCGAGGAGCTGCTCCAAATGCCTGATCCGCTTCCTGAGTTGTCGCACGGGGAGCGAAATGCCGCCCTGAGAACGGCTGCCGGAAGGGTAGGGAAAAGTGCTGTGGAGTTGTCGGATACCCTGCGGCTACGGGTAGATTTTTGGAATCATTTCAGGCCTGAAAAAATTTCGGAACGCAGCTTTGTTTACACCTCTACGCCCGGCTCCAACAAACATTGGGAATTGACCATCAACGAGTTGGGCATCTTTTACAAAGATCTCTCCGGCGAGTATTATTACCCTCCTGGAAAGGTTTCGGAGCAGTTATTCAGCGATTTTTGGTTTTATGGGCCGCTGCAACCGGTTCCAGACTTGCGCTTGAGGGAAATGATCGTTGGTTTGATGCAGGAGGCGTTCCAGGATCCGGGTTGCCCGGCTGCCGGGGCGCATTTTGAGTTGTTCGAGTATCCTGCGTTGACAGATTCCAACCTTTTCTGGGAAGAAGGTGACCACGTGCGGAGCGATTTTGTGGCCGTGCGCAGTCATGGCATCGAGTTTGGGTATTCTACCTGGCGCGATGTTCAGCCGAGCGTGGGGTATATGTCGTTTGAAAGATTTCTGAACGAGCCTCCCCCACCCTACAGCGTCGTTACACCGAAAATGCGGACTACCATGGAGCAGTTTTTGGGAAGAAAATCGGTGATAAACCGGTCTGATCAGCCGGCAATGCCTGCTCTTCCAAAACCACCTACCCCGCGTGAGCAGATGGATCTCACAGAACATCTCCTTAAAGCGGATCCTTCCTCGGAAAAAGGCGCTGAAATGCTCATTGACCTGCTCCGTTACGAAGCAGAGGAGTCGTACTGGCGTAACTATGTTTTCAACTATTGCTTCAAGCTGCGCAACAACAAGAAAGTGCAAGCTTTTGTCATTGAATGCCTCCATGGCGATAACGAGGCACATTTCAAAAAAGCCGTGGAGGTACTGCAGATGTGGGGATTTTACGGAGATAAGGCTTTCCAAAACCGGGCATTACTGCTTTCCCTGAACTGGGAAGACGCCACCGCCAACGACCCGTCGTTCCGGGAGACGCTTGCCATAACCCTCAAAATGATTCAAAAAACATGATGCGATTTCTGCTCGGACCTGAACTTTTCTGGCTGCTGATGTACCTGGCTGCCAGCCTCCTGGGCAAAGCCAATCAACCGCCCACCAAGGGCCTGGATGATTTTATCGAATCCCTGTGGTTTTGGATTCCGGCAGCGTCATTGCTGGTTTTCGGCCTTTGGTGGCTGCCGGGCGTTGAGAAAAACTGGCTGCTGCTGCGGGTTTGGGTGGCAGGGGTGGTGGGCGGACATCTGGTGCTGGAAAAAGCCATGTCGGCCTACAGCACTCAAGGGCCCGGCATCGGGATGGGTTATTTGGCGGGCTTGATGTTATTGTTGTTTTTGTTGGTAGTGGGCAGTGTGGTGGTGAAGATTTGGGGTTGAGCGGGCCTCGCAAGAGTCTCAACGTTTGTAGCACAAATGCCCGGAGGTACCCACGGCCTTGCAAGAGGCCATGGAAGGTGTGTTTCCGAGCTACTTTCTTTTTAATTTCATGGTTCAGGTAAATTGCGCTTATCTTTGCTTATTATAGCCGCCGCAGATTGGTTATGAAAAAAAACGGTATCCATCGGTCAATTTAGAAAATTTT
>JADZFI010000322.1 GCA_020850025.1 Saprospiraceae bacterium | reverse complement strand
GGGCGTTGTTTTCATCGAGAAACGCAATCCGGTCGGCCAGGTGAACAGATGCCTTAACATTGGCCTTGCCTTCTGCCAGGGTGTACACGGCGCCGAAATTGCCTTCGATTTCCGGCAGGCCCCAAACAGCGCGTTCATCTGCAGCGGTTTCGGTGGTTTCGTTGTCGAATACGCTCTGGCTGTAGGTACCGGTAATGCTCAGGTTTTTGATCGGGCTGAATTTAATGGTACCCTGAAGGTTGAAGATTTTGACGGTATCGTACAGTATCCGGAATCGGGTGATGCCATCAGGCTCAAATCTGGTTTGATGCAATGCCAAATCTGAGGCCTTGGAATAGCCCACCTGGCCATTGTATTCCAGCCATCCAAAGCTGCCCTTCACACCACCGTAATAATTGTCCCAGCGCGTGTTATTCAACTTGCTGCCGCGGATCTGAACAAAAGGATTGTATTCCGACAGGCTGCGATAGGTGTTTTTGCGCAGATCGCCGTTGGCGCCCACAAAAGCCTGAATGCCATCTCCCCAAACACGCAGGGTAATCTCTGCATCCGGGAAGATGCTGAATACATCCCGGTGGTTCACGAAATTAGCCCCTAACTTCACTTGAAGGAAGTCGAAATGCAGCGTAAATGAAGGCTGCAGGTAGATGTTGTTAATGGTCTGTTTTACCGTATCCTCAAAATTAGTAATATCAGGACGGATGTTCACCCTTAAAGCGTGTTTTTCATTGAACCACTTGGTGGCAGAAAGGCCCAGTTCGAATTGATTTTCCTTGTTGGAATAAAAATCCGTCAGGAGGTAAAACTTCGGCGCAACAGAGAAATTAATGTCGGCATCGTTTCTGGCGCTGTTGTACAGGCGGGCGCCCAAATCCAGAATTTTGTAGTCCTGTCGCGTTTTTCCTGGAGAAAACTCCAGCGAATCGTGATCGTAGCCATAAAAATGAACGCGATCATACGTGTAGCCTACATCTACCTGGGTAGCCAGGTTGTTGGGCAGAAAAATATTGCCGCTCAGCAATCCCTGGGTCTTTTGGAACATCTGGTTTTCAATCGACTTGTCGGCGCTCAGGCGGTGGTGACGCAGCCAAATCTTGCCATCGAACTTTTCATCCGCTTTGAAATAATAACCACCTTCGCCCCACAAAGTATTCGGAACCCCTGCGCCAAGTTTCACAAAACCCTTGTAGGCGGCCTCCTTAGGCGCCGCTTTTACCCCCAGGGGGCGTAATTTAGGCGGAGCATACTTGATATTGGAGGGGTGTGGAGGCACCGTGTAATTCTGCACCTTGGTGCTGGTGTCCAAGGCCGGAAGGGTAGGGGGGATACTAAGTTTATTTGCCTCCAGCAATTGCGCGTCAAAGGATTTTACCACCGTAACATTATCACCCTCCAGATCCTTCTGGGCATTGGCAGCCTGGGAGAAAGCCATCAGCACCGCCGCCATTATCAGATATTTATTTTGGAATTGCATTGTTCAGATTTTGATGTTTTGGTATTCATGTTTGACCTCTTCGAGGCCTTTTTTGCCACTATTCTCTCAATTTCTGTGGCCATTTGGCGGCTAAGCCCGCCTTTGCTAAGAACCTCAATTCTTTTTAATTCCCTCCTTCATCCAGATCCAACAAGTTTTTTCCTTTGTTTTCTGAAGGTTTATCCCTCAGCGAGCGATTGGTATTCAGGCGCTCGTACTTCTGACGGGCGGTATCCTTGATGGATGGATCATCGCCGTTGTAGTTTTCCAGGATGGACTCCAGGGCAGCCTGTGCCGAAATTTTGTCGCCTTGGTCGGCATATACGTCAGAAAGCAGGATCAGGTTGCGGGCAATCCAGTCGTCGTATCCGGCGCTGGCTTTGTTGGCTTCAGTGATCATTTCTTCGGAATCAGCATACTTGCGCTGCTTGTAGAGAATTTGCGCCAGGTAGTGATAGGACTCCGGCATCAGCTCGGAGGTGCTGTTTTCGGTCACCGCCTGCAGCGCCGGGTAGGCACGTGTGTACTCCCCCTTGTCGTAGGCCATTTTGCCGGAGTAAAAATTGGCAATGGCGAGTTGCTCCTGGTTGGCCAGTTTGTTCTTGTTGATTTTGCCGGCATATTCTGCAACCGCAACTGAGTTGCCGGTGCGATAGGCTGCCTGCAAGGCTACCAGCTGTGCCTCGAAACGGGAACTTTCCGTCAGCGCTGCATCTTCCCATTTACGGGAATATTCAAATGCCTGACCATAATCTTTGGTGGTGTTCAGGGCTATCAAGGCGGCTTTTTCTGCTGCTTTCGGATAATATTTGTTCGTACCCTTTCCTACTACTGCTGCATAGTCTTTTTGGGCTTTTTCAAACTGCCGCTGAGAAGCAAAGCTTTCTCCACGGAGGTAATAGGCCGCAATAATGTTGCTTCCGGTTGGGTATTTGGCCAGATAGTTGGTGAACAACTCAACCGCGCGGTCGTACCGGCCCTGGTTGTACTGATATTCAGCCGATTCAAAGGCGGTAGCTTCACCGCTGTTGCTTTGGCCGGGCTTCATACCACCACAATTGGGCACTGTTTCCACAAAACGGTTGTAGCCTTCCGGATCACCCAGGTCTTTCACGTAAATCTCCCTGAGGGCATCCAGGGCCTGCTTGCACTCCTCAGGCTCGGGATTGCCAGCAAACACTTGCTTGTAGTAATCAATGGCAACCCGGCTGCTGCCCTGGTTCACAGAAATCAGACCCAGTTTCAACAAAGCAGGTGTAACCAACTGGCTTTTGCCCCGGAAGTCGGATACAATTCGCTTGAAAGGTGGTATGGCTCTGTCGTACCGGTCCATTTCAAAATAAGTATCTCCTAATTGGAACAAAGCTTCATCCGTGTAGCGACTGTTTGGATAATCCTCCACCAGGCTTTCCAGCGCTATGGCTTTTTCCTGGTAATCGCCTTGCAGGCCTTTAATAATGGCTTTTTGGAACAGGGCATATTCAAAGCCTTCATATTTTTTCTTTACGGCCTCATCATACATGGCCACCGCATCGGAGTACTGCTTGTTTTTAAAATAGCAGTCGCCGGCGCGCAATACAGCATCTCCCAGCACGGCAGAGCGGATCTGTTCGTTTTTGGAGTTGCTTTTTTTGAAACCGTCAACAGCCGCACGGAAATTGGTGAGTGCTGCTTTGTAGTCTTTCAGCTTTAGGTTGTTATAACCCTGGATATAGTTGCACATGTGCAGGCTGCTCTCTTCAGGCAGTTCGGAAGCATAAGGCTTGGCAGCATTGAAGAAACTGCTCATGTGGGTTTTGCTGATGGCATATTCCCCGGCATCATGGGATATACTGCCCATCCAGAAAGTGCACAGAATAGCCGTTTTTTTGTCGATGGGGAACTCCAGCGATTTGTTGAAGTAGCGGCGTGCCTCGTCTTTTTGGTTGTTTTGATACAACTGAAGGCCGCGCAGGTAGGTAACCTGCTGATAAGTGGCATCCAGTCGCGACGTGCGGTTTTTAACGTTTTCCAGACTGGATACTGCGCGGTCGTAATCGCGGGTGTTCAGGAAAATCTCGCTC
>JADZFI010000321.1 GCA_020850025.1 Saprospiraceae bacterium | reverse complement strand
GGCAGGAAAATATTAGGTAGGGCAAAAATAAGCGACAGTTCTTTAAACGTCCCGGATTTCCAAATGGTTCAGTCCAGCGGGCGCTAATCCAAACCTGCGCTTACTGTCCGTCTTGCTGTTCCTTTAAAAATTGGGCCGCACCGTCCAGCTCGTCGTAAAATGCCTGACCATATTTTCGGATGATGGCATCTTTGACAAAGCGGTAAACGGGCACTTTTTCTTTTTCCCCCAGGGTGCAGGCTGCAGAGCCGATATCCCAGCGGTCGTAGTTCAGGGCTTCGGAATCAAAATACTCATATTTGGCGATCCGAACAGGGTACAAATGGCAGGAAATGGGTTTTTGAAAGTCAATCTCGCCGGCTTTCCAGGCCATTTCAATGCCGCATTGTGCAATACCCAGCTCATTGTAAGTCATGTAAGCACAAGGGCCTCCATCAATGAGCGGAGTGCCGTGCTGTTGCATCCCTTCAAACCACTGGTACTTACCCTGTTCTTCAATGGCTTTAAGACCTGCAGGACTCAAATACGGCTTCACTTTTTCGAAAATATCCTCCAGAATGGGCATTTCTTCCTTTTCTAAGGGAGCGCCGAAATCTCCTTCCCAGCAACAAGCGCCCTTGCAGGCCGATAAATTGCAGATGAAATGTTGCTCTACAACATCATCGCTAACGAGTTTATCCTGAACTATGATCATGACGGCTTACGGTTTACGGCCTACGGTGGACGGTTGGTGGGGCAAAGTTCGTATTTCTGGAGCAAAGGACATGGTGATTCCGAGAATTCGATGTTAACAGGTTGGATAAGCATGTTCCAGGGGATTCTCCATGCCATATTCTCAAGATCTTTTTTATTTTCCTTTAAAATCCTCTGCCTGTTCGTGGTTCGCTTCGCTTGAATCGTGTTAATTTTGCGTCTTCAAAAACTAACCTGGTTCGTTGCCGGTTTGCCGGCCAAGCCAATCGCTCTTTATCTACATGGACGTATCCGTCGAAACAGCCAAAAGCCTCGGCCTGACTGCCGAAGAATTTGACAAAATCCAGCAAATTATGGGCAGAGTGCCCAACTTCACCGAGCTCAGTATCTATTCGGTGATGTGGAGTGAACACTGCTCTTATAAAAATTCCATCCTTCAGCTCAAAACCCTTCCGCGCAGCGGCAAACGTCTGCTCGTAGCTGCAGGGGAAGAAAATGCAGGTTTGGTGGACATTGGCGACGGACTCGGCTGTGTATTCAAAATTGAAAGCCACAACCACCCCTCTGCCATTGAGCCTTACCAGGGCGCAGCTACGGGGGTCGGCGGTATCCACCGCGATATTTTCACTATGGGCGCCCGTCCCATCGCAGCGCTCAATTCCCTGCGCTTCGGTAACCCCGACAACCCGCGCATGAAAAATCTGGTGCGCGGTGTGGTAAAAGGCATTGGCGACTACGGCAACTGCTTCGGTGTGCCAACTGTGGGCGGCGAAGTGTATTTCATGCCTTGTTACAACCACGATATCCTGGTAAATGCCATGTCGGCCGGAATTGTAAAGGCCGGTGAAACAGTTAGCGCCACAGCCGGCGGCCCGGGCAACAAGGTCTTTATCGTTGGCTCAGCTACCGGTAAGGACGGGATTCACGGCGCCACTTTTGCTTATGCAGATCTGGGAGAAGATTCCCACGAAGATTTGCCCGCAGTACAGGTAGGCGACCCATTCCAGGAGAAATTGCTGCTCGAAGCCACACTGGAAGCCATCAAAACCGGCGCAGTAGTGGGCATGCAGGACATGGGTGCAGCAGGCATTACCTGCTCTACTTCTGAAATGAGCGCCAAGGCAGGCTGCGGCATGCGGATCGACCTCGACAAAGTGCCTACGCGCCAGGCCAACATGAAAGACTGGGAAATTCTGCTGTCGGAAAGCCAGGAGCGCATGTTGATCGTGGTGGAACCGGGCAAAGAAGGAGAAATTCTCTCCATTTATGAAAAATGGGATCTGCCCTGCGCCGAAATTGGCGAAACCATTGCTGGCGATATCCTGCAATACTACTACGAAGGCAAATTAGCCGCCGAAGTGCCTGCAGATTCTCTGGTGCTGGGCGGAGGCGCGCCCGTGTATGTGCGTGAGCAAAAACGCCCTGATTACCTGGCGCAAATTGAAAAATTTGACCTGAATGCCATCCCGGTGGCAACCAACCTGCAGGAGGCCGCCCGCAAACTCTGGAATTCTCCCAACCTGGCATCCAAAAACTGGATCACACGCCAGTATGATTCCATGGTGCGCACCGGAACCATGACTACCAACCGCCCTTCCGACGCAGCCGTGGTGTACGTAAAAGGCACCGACAAAGCGCTGGCGCTCACTACCGACTGCAACTCGGCCTATGTTTACGCCGATCCGCACAAGGGAGGCATGATTGCTGTTTCGGAAGCCGCGCGCAATATTGTGTGCGCAGGCGGAGAGCCGGTGGCCATTACCAACTGCCTGAATTTCGGTAATCCGTACAATCCGGAGGTATATTACCAGTTTGCGGAAGCCATCCGCGGTATGGGCGATGCCTGCCGCAAGTTTGAAACGCCGGTAACAGGTGGCAACGTTAGTTTCTACAACCAATATACCAAAGCCGGACAGACCATCCCGGTATATCCAACCCCCACCATCGGGATGTTGGGATTGCTGGATGATCACACCCGGATGATGACCCTGGACTTCAAACAGGAAGGTGATTTAATCTACCTCATCGGTACAAGTCGAAACGATCTGGGAAGCAGCGAGTACCTGCGCGGTGTGCTGGGCGTTGAGTTCAGTCCTTGCCCGCATTTCGACCTGGAGGAAGAATTCAGTCTCCAACAAGCAGTAAAACAACTCATTGGTCGGAATTTGATTCAATCCGCACACGAT
>JADZFI010000320.1 GCA_020850025.1 Saprospiraceae bacterium | reverse complement strand
GGAAACCATAATGCCTGCGGAGGTTTCCCCGGTACTCCAAAGATAGGAATCGCCACCTGTTGCAGTTAATGGCGCGGACTGCCCCGACAGGATGGTTACATCAACGCCCGCATTGGCCGCCGGCAGCGGCAAGACATTGACCGGGATAGAAGCCGTAGCAGTACAGCCGTTCGAAGTGGTCATTTTAACCGTATAGAAAGTAGTGTCGGTAAGTCCGGAAACAATCGGGTTTTGCGCCGTTACATCGGAAAGTCCTTCTGCCGGCCACCATTCGTAGCTGAATCCGGAAACGTTGGTGGCAGTAGGGGTAATACTGAGCTGAGTGCCGCCGCCGCTGCAAATGCTTGGGTCAGGGGAGGCCACTGCAATTTTCGGATGCTCAATAAAACATCTGGAGTACCGCCATGCTTTGGGTATCCAGCTAAAGTTGGTGGTGTATTGCCAAAGCTGATTGCCATTGGGGTCAATTTCATACACCTTCCCGGCGGCAGCCAGGCAAACCAGCATGTTGCCATTGGGTAGTTGCTGGCTGCTGCTCATGTTGCCGGAAAAACCGTTGGTTGCGTGGCGATATCCATAGGTGAGGGGCAGATACGCCTGACCAGGGGTATGGGTATATTGGACGCCATCCCAGGGAGGCTGGAAAAGGTCAACAGCTGAAATATTGTTGGACACACCGAAATTGTTGAACACGCCCAGCCAGCCTTCCCGTGGACTGCCTTTGGGCACCCAATGGGCATCGTGGACCACATTGAAAACAGCATTTCCGGGAGCTCCGTAGGCGGCCGGATTTCCCCAGCGATAGATAAAATCGCCGCCTTTACCCGAGTTGCCGCCACTGTGTGAGGCTGCTTCAGCGGTGGTGGTGCTGTGGTCAATGACCCAAATTTCGTACATATAGCGTGAGCTGACCACAATCTGATCCAATTCGGCGTTGTAGTCTATGCCGTTCATATGTATAAAGTCCCGGTTATTGCCGCTGTTGTTATAGTTGATATTGAGTAGCCCCGGATGATCTATAATGGTGGGCTGGTAGTTGTTTTTGGTCGGGTAGAGGTTTTGTACCAGGTGGTCCCACAAATTCCATTCCCAGACGATTTCGCCGGTATTCAGTCCGGTAGGTTTGATCTCCACAATTCTTTCCGTCCAGCGCTCCTGGTTCACGGTAGCTCCCGGAAGTCGCTCGGAGCCAAAGGTGAGGGATAGGGCCGATTTTAGAAATCAATCTATCGGGAATTACTTTGAGCAAAGCTAAAAAAAGCATTTAGAAGATATCCGTAAAACTGCTTTGCTACCGGATTAGGGAAACCATGCCGCAGCCAACGGACTGGAGCCTTTTGTGGGAAAACTTGTCTGCATGCTGCCTGGTACCGGTGATTTTACTTTCCATAAGGCATCTTCCTGCTTGCAAGCCTCACAACATTATACACTATTTCCCCGTGAGAGGTCCCAAGAGAGGTAGTTTTTCTATTTATATAACCCCAAACAGGCTTGGGGGATTCCCGGTCGTAGATTTCAAGTATTGCGACTGCTTTGTTTAATGGATAAGCATTCATAAACGGAGAAAGGTCTCTGGCGATTAATTCCAACATCACCCCTTCGGAATTTGAATACGGCTCTGAAAAAGTGTACTTTGAGATAATAATTGCATCTACACCCAGCACTTCACACATCTGTTTGGCCGACATATCGGGATGGTCAAAATAGCCTGCCCTTTTTAACCGCATAATGGTAGTGTCAATAGCCAGGACATCCACCTTTTGCCGGCCATGTTTTTTCTCGTCTATCACACTATTATAAAGTTCTTTTTGGACTAATACTGACCAGGCCTTTTGCAGATCCTTTATCAGTTGCGTATCCATCCTCTCGCTTGCAGGTATTAGAGAAACATTGGGTGGTTCAAACGTAATGTTAGCAGGGGAAACGGCAATGATCCGGTGAGTTTTTTACCTTGGATACACCCTCATCACTGAGGTAATAGTCATAATTGGCACAACCGTTTACCAAACTGGTAAATGCCAATAAATAGAGCGTTCTAGGAATGCAAGTGAACATGACTTAAATGTTAATTTTTGCATGTTCAAATGTACTGATTTTTTTTGTTATAACCAACGCAAAGTGGTTTCGAAAAATGACTGTTTTTTTAATTAAAAATCAATAAGCTACAATTACTCAAACCATCAAAATCACTTTAATCACAGTATAAAGTCCACACTACCGGACATTTTTCAAAGTTAAAAATGTCCGGTAGAATGTTATCCAACTGCGCCAACCAAAAGCGGAAATAGCATGCCAGTGGAAGCGACTCTCCACGGGGACACATCCTAGCCTACGCGCACCGAGGTCATCGTAAGTGCACCCGCTACGGCGCGATCGTTGAACAGCGTAACCTCTTCCCCCTTCTCCTGCAATGCCAGCGTATAAAGCAACGGAAGGTAGTGCTCCGGTGTAGGGATGGCGAGCTCAAATGCCCTGCCCTGTGAGCGGAAGTTGATGAGCGGCTGGTGATCGCCGGAAAGAATGCTTTTTTTCATCTTGTCACTGGCCTCCATAGCCCAGTCGTAACCGAAGGTCTCACTCAAACGCCTCCACTCCACCAGGCCGAGATTGTGCACCCTGTTGCCGCTGCCAACAATCAGCACGCCTTTGCGGCGCAGGGCGGCGAGTTCCTTTGCCAGCTCGTAGTGCCACTGGGCCGTTTGGCGGTAATCAAGACTCATCTGAATCACCGGGACGTCTGCACTAGGGTACAGGTGCTTGATGACCGACCATGCGCCGTGGTCAAGCCCCCACTTTTCATCCAAACCTACCTCCGTTTTCTTCACCAGGTTTTTGGTCTCCCGGGCCAGATCCGGGCTCCCGGGCGCCGGATATTGTACATCGAACAGGGCCTTGGGGAAGCCGCCGAAGTCGTGGATGGTGCGCGGGCTTTCCATGGCAGTAACGAAGGTGCCCTGTGTTTCCCAATGCGCCGAGATGACCAGGATGGCGGTCGGGCGGGTTATTTCGCGGCCTACTTTGCGAAAGCCTGCAGTAAACTCATTTTCCTCGATGGCGTTCATCGGGCTGCCGTGGCCGAGAAACAACGCGGGCATTCGCTCCGTGTTTTCCAGACCCTCGGTCATTTTGCTTAACTCATGGAGTTTCATAGTTGCGCCAATTGCCGGCAGAATTGCCAGTGTTTTTAGAAATTTTGTGCGATCCATATCGGTAAATCTTTTTTCAACCTGGTACAAAGATCCGACCCTTAGCCCGGTGGCGGGTATCAGAAATCGGAAGAATGGTGGTAATTTTTGGAAAAGTGGTCAGGGCTCTTTCAACCATTTTACCAGATCCAGAAGCATGTCGTTGTTTATGGTATGTACTGCCGGATATTCCTTGTAAGTGGGCTTGAGGTTCAGTGTTTTCAAATAGGCAACACTGTTGCGGGCATATTGAATGTTCAAAACCGGGTCGTTGACACCGTGCGAAATGAAGATTTTCAATGCCTGTAGTTTATCCTTTGCGGCAACCTGTGGTTTGGTTTCCTCCAATAGCCTGCCACTCATAACGGCAATTCCGTCTACCAGATCGGGTCGGCTGAGCCCCACGCTGTAACTCATGATGCCTCCCTGGCTGAACCCGCCCAGGTAGACATCGCCGCTCAGGTGGTATTTCTTTTTTATTTGATCAATGAACCGGATCAAAACGGCCCGACTGTTTTCCAGTTGTTCTGCATTAAAAACCGGCTTGCCGGTGGAAAGATCAACCTGGTACCAGGCAAAACTGTTCTCTCCCAAACGGATGGGCCCCCTGGCAGAAATGACCAAAAAGTTGTCGGGCAGCCGATTGGCCAGCGAAAACAAATCCTGCTCGTTGCTGCCTACGCCGTGGAGCAAAATCAGCACCGGTGGTTTTTCAGATTTGATCTTTGGCTCTCTGACCAGGTAATTCAAGGCCATGGTGGTGTCGTTTGCCATACACTGGCTCATGGTTGTGGTGAGCAATAGAAGGATGGGAAATAACTTCATTTTCTATGTTGCTTAAATCCGCCTTAGAACTGTTTAAGATTCAATCAAGTGAGTATGGATGCTTATCGGGCTGATCAGGATTTTTACTTTTTTGGAAATGAAGGATATGGAATGAATTCTATTTCGTCGCCTTTGACTTTATCGAATGTCTGCGCTGCCCACTTCTGTTTCGCCTCGGCTATCAGTTCCTTGTCAGACGATACAAAATTCCAGTCTATGTGGCGTTCTTCAGGGAAAGGTTCTCCTCCAAAGATGTAAATGGTGCTGTTTGCCCCGATGGTAAATTCGCAAAGGGTGCTGTCCAGGCTTACCAGCAGTTGATTGGGGTGATACACATTTCCCTCGCTTTCAACAGTGCCTTTCAGAATGTACAGCCCCGATTCGCCCTACAGGTGGTTGCCGAGGTTTACCGTTTGTTTAGGAGAGCTTTTTATTTCAAGCATAAACAGTTTGCTGTAAACAGGCACGGCTGATTTTCTGCCAAATGCCTCACCCGCCACTAATTTAATATCAAGGTCTCCCTCTTTCCAGGCCGGGATTTGTTCCTTGCCGATATGAAAGAACTCGGGCTTCATTTGTTCCAACTCTTTTGGCAAAGCCACCCAGATTTGCAGGCCGTGCATGTGTTTGTCGGAATGGCGCAAATATTCAGGCGTCCGTTCGGAATGGACGATGCCCTTCCCCGCTGTCATCCAATTGACAGCGCCGGGTTGTATCTCCACTTCGTTGCCCAGCGAATCACGGTGCATGATGCTGCCTTCAAACAAAAAAGTAAGTGTGGAAAGCCCGATATGCGGATGGGGCAAAACATCGAAATTTTCACGCTCGCTCATCTTGACGGGGCCCATGTGGTCGATATAAATGAAGGGGCCCACCATTCTTTTTTGCCGGAAAGGCAGCAAACGACCTACCATGAACTTGCCGATACTGACGGCTCTTTCTTCGATAACAAGACTGATGTTTGACATCTTTTTTCGATTTTATTTGCCGTTTTGAATGTCATTGGACAGGCTTTTGCAGTAATTGTTTCGCATTGTCCGAAGCGCAAATTAATCCTGCTCCCAGCATAATCACGTCCTTTAACACCAGGCGCCCGGCGCCGGATAAATAAGGAAACCCGTATTGCGGAGTAGGAAAATCGCCCCCCAAATTGGGAACGTAAACTTCCGGAGTGGTGATCAAAAAAGAGAGCGTTACCAACGACATACCAAAGGTCAAAAGGCCTCCGACAAAACCAATTTTTGGATACCAAATCCCCAGCAGCGTTAGTGCGCCTATTAGGACAATCACAGCCCCCAGACCATAGGCAAAAAGGTAGGTTCCATTATCCTGATGCCAGTCAATGTTCTTTTGAACGGTTTTACCTTCCGGGTTTTTATATTCCTGATATTCAGGAGCATCTTTGCTGTAAAAGAAACTCATGAACGGACTGTTGGCAACAAATGGAACAATGCCATCCGCTTCATATTGATATACCTTAAGTCCGCCAATCCACGCCATCACAATAAAAATGGAAATTCTTGTAAGATGGATGGCGTATGACTGGCTATTTGCGATTATTTCGACTATTTTATTCATTCCCTGTAATTTTTTGAATTTTGAGAACTTCCCGATGCTATTTCTTTCAAATAGCTGACGGGGTGATGGCAATTCACCCCGTCAGTACCAATTCAACTGGCCTGTATTACACGTTCCCGTAAATATTCGACTCGCCGCCGTCTATGGCAATGGTTTGACCATTCAGATACGAGACATCTTCGCTCAGAAGAAATGCGACTACCTTGGCCACTTCATGGGGCAAACCTAATCGTTTAGTTGGATTACGCTGTGCATATTCGGTTTCTGCTGCCTTGGGGTCGGCCGGATTGACCTGCTTGAAAGCTTCCGCTACCATCGGGGTTAGAATTGCCCCGGGTGCAATGGCATTGGTGTTGATACCATATCTTCCGTACTCCAAAGCGGCATTTTTTGTCATGCCGGAAACAGCGTGTTTGCTGGCCACATAAGGTACCTGGTTCAGTACGCCACGGATGCCGCCAACAGAAGCAACGTTCACGATGCGCCCATAGTTTTGCGCTTGCATGACAGGAAGCACATAACGCATGCCGTAATAAACACCCATCAGGTTGATGTCAATCACCTTTTTGAAAATGTTGACGTCGTATTCGGTCATGCCGGCCTGGCGACCTTCAATGCCGGCATTGTTGTACAGTCCGTCTATTCGGCCAAAGGCCTTAACGGTTTGGTCCACATAGTTCTTTACGGCACTTTCGTCTGAAACATCCGCCACAACGGTGATGATTTTTACGTCCGGGAATGCCTTGCTGATTTCCTGTTTGGCTTGTGCCAGAGAGGCTTCGTTATAGTCAACCAGCGTGAGATTGGCGCCTTTGGAGGCCAGTTCTTTGGCTGCTGCCAGACCAAGTCCCATGGCTGCGCCGGTGATGATGATTACCTTGTTTTTCATGTTGATATTTATTTAGAAAGAGAGACTGTGATTAGCATGATTTGAATGATTTTTATGATTATAAGTGGCAGAAAATCAATCCTTTGCAGGATCAAGTCCATCGTCCAAAGTCCAACCGTCCAATGTCCCGTTAATTGGACATTCGTTGGTTGGCTTCCACGCACCACAAAAGCTCAGCTAAAAATCCAGCCGTTCGTTTGTCTGTGGAAGCAGGATCTTTGGGAGCCCCGTTTTCATCAAACGCCTCCTGTACTTTAGGCACGGGGAACATAGCTGGTACCGTCCAGGCTTGCATTTTCCAAAGGGAAAATTGCAGGCTGGTGATCACCTGCATCCCGCCAAAACCGCCCGCCGAAACGGTGGAAATGGCAACAGGCTTGCGCCGCCATTCGTCGTAAAGCAGGTCAATCGCGTTTTTCAGACGGGCGGGATAGCCGCCGTTGTATTCAGGTGTGACGATCAGCACTCCGTCGGCAGCTTTGATTTTTTGGGCAAAATCGAGTGTGGCTGCAGAAGGATTTTGCTGATATTTCAGGCGCTCTTCGGACAGCGGGAAGTTGTATTCCGCCAGATCGAGCACCTCCACAGTAGCCAGGTTGCGGATTTCCAGATAGTTTTTGAAATAAAGCGCTACCCGGTGACTTTGTCGGCCCGAGCGGATACTGGATGAAATGATGGCGATATGTGGCATGGCTTAGAAATTGGTTTTGTAAAGCAGTTAATATGGTACAAAGGTCAGCCCCTCCGCCACAGGGCGGGTATAAGAAATCGGAAGAATGGTTGTGATTTTTGGAAATGCCGGGGTTCAGGACACCAGTCGGCGCATTTCTTCCCGGAACTCGGTGGGCGTCTGCCCCGATTTCTTCTTAAAAACGGCGGTGAAATAGGCCTTTTCGTTGTAGCCCAGATCAAAGCCGATTTCGGCAATCGGCTTGTCGGTGGTGGTAAGCAGATTCTTGGCTTCTATGAGTTTGCGGGTTTCAATGATTTCCGAGACGCTTTTCTGGAGGATTTGCTTGCAAATCAGATTGAGGTTGCGGGGCGACATGAACAGTTTTTCCGCGTAGAACTCCACGCCTTCAGGGCGGCGGAAATTTTCTTCCAGGATGTCGAGGAAGTTTTTGAACGTAATGTTCTGGGTGGAGTGATTGCCTGTTTCGTCGGGTTCGGTTTTCCGCCGTTCCGATTCAATCATGGTAAAAAGCGCACTCAGCAGATGCCGCACCACCGCCAGGTCGGGCGTGGGCTGCTGCATTTCTCCGTCAATGATCTCACAGAGCGTCACCAAACGGTCGAAGCAACTGCCGGGCTGCAGGGCAACGTTGGCGTGGTCGTGATACCTCGAGTAGAGCTGGAAAGTAGTTTCGGCAATGAATTCGCTTTTAAAGCGCAGCACCCACATGCGGCAGACACCGTTTTCGGTTCCGGGAAGCACCCGGTGAATCTTTCCCCTCGTAACAAAACTCACGAAGGGCGCCAGGATGGTGGTGGATTTGAAATCAATGAAATGTTCCAGCCGACCTTTCATGCCTACGATCAGTTCTTCATAATCGTGGTGGTGCGGACCGTCCGGCGCGGCGGCGATTTTGGCTACATCGTCTTCAGTAAGCAGGAATATTTGGAAAGGCTGGTTCATTTGGTTTCAAAGATAGGGAGTTTATCCATCCTGCTTTGGAACAAACTCAACCATCCATTCAAAGCCAAACTTATCTCTGAACATGCCAAAATAAGCGCCCCAGGGACTATCGCTTATCGGCATTTCAATTTTGCCACCCGCTGAAAGCCCGTTAAACAAACGGTCAGCTTCTTCTTTGCTTTCGGTACTGAGCAAGATTTTGCTTCTGTTTTCCTGCTCGTTGTGCCGTCCTAATTGTTCTGGCGTATCGCTTCCTGATAAAACACTGTGTTTCCCGATAGGCAAAGAAATATGTATGATTTTTTCCGCCTCCTTTTCCAGGTTGGGCATACCCTCAAAATTCATGTCTTTAAAGCGTACGATGGTGGCAAAATCTCCACCAAATACGGATTTGTAAAAGGTGAATGCTTCTTCGGCATTGCCATTGAAATGGATGTAAGGATTGATCTGTGCCATATAGCTTGTTTTTTAGTTGTTAGTCAAAGGTAGGGAAATGTTTCAAAAAGTACAACTGGCAGAGGCAAATTCCGGCGGAATCCCACATCCAGGCTTGTCAGCGGCACAGATGGCAGGTATTACATCCTTGTCAAAATATTGGCTAATTTTCGAGGTTTAGAGAAGAAAGGCGAATGACTTGAATGTAGTTTTACCACCTTTTCACATTTCACTCGGGTGGGTAAAATCGACTTATTAAGGTCTTTACTGTCAGTACCAATCATGGTAAAAAAGCAGGTCGGCAACTTCTGGTTTGAAAGTACTGGTCTTTTTGTCTTCACTTAAAATTAAACCATCGCCTATTGTTAAACGGGAAGTGTCTTTGGACAAATTACTTTCAATCAATCCTGCTAATGAGCTAACGGATTCACCGTTTTTAGGGAGAAATGCATCCAAATAAATGAGTTTGGAAACTTTATGTTTCCCCAAATGCTCTGCTGCTTGTGAAATGACTATTCCGCCCATGGAATGACCCACCAGGATTATTTGCCCTTCAATGCTTTTTCCAGTATCCGTAACTTTTTTCACATAGTCGTCAAGACTGATGGAGCTGGCATTTGTAGTGTCGCTTCCGTGGCTTGGCAGATCAATGGCTTTCACTTTGTAGCCTTTATTTGTCATTAGAGGCACAACTTTATTCCAGCACCATGCTCCATGCCAGGCGCCATGTACCAACAGGTATGTTTTTTCCTTGTTCTGTCCGAATAAGGAAGTCTGAAGGCCAATTAAAACAATTATAAGCGCTAGTTTTTTCATGGTAAGCTACTTCAATATGCTTTACAAGTTTTGGGCAGTCCATTTTATTGCCATGATGGCATTCAACCCCTAAAGATATGGGAATCGGGCAAGAGTTTCAAGTGGAGGATGGCGCTTGGTTTGCTACCGTACCGCAGTGCATTGGCTTTGCAAGTAGAAAGTTTTTTCCGCTGTCGGCATGAACGCCGACAGCCACGGCGGAGTGAGTAGTTAATTTTTGTTTCGGTGAACCTGCCAGGGATCTATCACCACACTACTTGACAATCATTTCCGCCCGATCAAAGAAAAAAGTTTATCGAAAGTTTAAATAGTTCGGAATCCTACCTATATTTGTGTCAAATTAAAAGTTTGGAGTCCGAACATAACTGCTAACGATTTAAAACTCAATGCCATGTCAAATCACATTCCAGGCTACACTTATGGGCAGGCCGCAACCTCGCCTGTAAGCATTGCCGACCTCGACCTTTTAAAAAAGACCGTGCTTTTTGGAGAGGATGACGTTCAATACCTCCAACTCGCCGGGGAGGTGTTGGCAGACCAGACCGACGAAATTCTCGACTTGTGGTACGGATTTGTAGGCGGGAACGCCCATTTGGTGCATTACTTTACCCATAACGGCCAACCCAACATGGATTACCTCAGTGCGGTGCGCAAGCGTTTCGGACAATGGATTCTCGACCTCTGCCGTCGCCCCTATTATCAGGACTGGCTCAACTATCAGCACGAAATTGCTCTGCGCCACCACAGCACCAAAAAGAACCAAACAGACGGCGTGGAAGCAGTTCCCATCATCCACTTCCGGTATCTGGTGGCTTTTATTTTCCCCATCACGTTCACCATCAAAGGGTTTTTGGCAAAAAAAGGACATTCCGCCGAACAGGTTGAGGCGATGTACGCCGCATGGTTCAAGGCCGTAACGCTTACCGCCCTGCTCTGGTGCCATCCTTACATTAAAGAAGGTGAATTTTAAAATGTAAAAAATCATGAAAATCAATAGTTTTCTTCAAAAATTCGGGGCCGCCGGCTTCGCTTTTCTTCTACTGACAGGGGTGTTTTGGCTCGCCTTTGGCGGGGCTGCCCTGCTCGGTTTTACTTCTAAAAAAGAATCACCCATGCAATTAAAAGTTTCGGTTTACGACACCTACGTCCCCAAAAAACAGGGCGGAGTGATGCACTTCGACATCCTTGTGGATGCAAACGAAAAGGACCTGGAAAAAATCTACGGCTATGGCAGGGAGTACCTGCGCTCGAAAGGGCAGGAGGGGCAACCGCTGACCTCAAAGGAATGCCGGTTCTGCCACGTAGAAAATGCCAAAGGAGCGGTGGAGGATTCCATCACGACGAAGGGCTACTACATTATCGAGATGGAAGGGTGCAACTGATTTTTTTTGACAAAAATAATTAGGACTGCTAATTTTACGAGGCGGTAGCATTTTCCTGCCGCCTCGTTGATTATTCCTATGAACGAAAGCGTTTTCGACCCGCAAGCCCAAATCGGCAACCCTGACCTGAAAATCATCGCCTCCCTCGAACGGTTGAGCGAGGGTTTCCGTGTATTGCTCTGGGAAAAAGCCAAGATATTAGGCATCAGCCCGATACAGATACAGATTCTGGTTTTTATCCAGTTTCATAGCGATGAGAAATGTAAGGTCAGTTACCTCGCCCAGGAGTTTTGCCTGACGAAGCCCACCGTAAGCGAGGCTGTGAAATCGCTCGAACAAAAGGGGCTTATTGTAAGGCAGACGGAAATCACAGACACCCGCAGCCACACCATTCACTTAACAGAAGCGGGCAAATGGGTGGTCGCCCAGGCCGCTGGTTTTGCTAACCCTATGCTCAGCAGCATCGCCGAAATTCCTTCTGCCGAAAAGGGTGTTCTCCTAGAGCAACTGCTCGGCGTAATAGCGAAATTGCAACAGGCAGGTATTATTTCCATGCAGCGGATGTGTTTTTCTTGTCGATTCTATCAAAGAAACGGCGAAGGACATTTCTGCCGGTTTTTACATAAATCTTTGGACAACAGCGAATTGCGGCTGGATTGCGGAGAATATGAAGCGGCGGGATAATGTCTTCCCCTTTTTTCCGCCGTCGGCGTCCTCGCCGACAGCCATGGCGGAGTGAGTGGCTAATTTTCAGTTCGGGGAGCTTGCCAGGGCCTGATCGCTCATTCCACCGCAACTTGTCGGCGAGGATGCTAACAAAAGTTGTCACTAATCACCAAAAGTGTACCACCTGTTTGCACTAAAAGTGTACCACATGGTAAATCAAAATTATAGCCGCCGCAGAGTGGTTATGAAAAAAAACGGTATCCATCGGTCAATTTAGAAAATTTTGATGATAAAACTCAGCATAGAATTTAATTTTGCAAGATGCAAGGTCGTTTTTTAAGTCAACCTG
>JADZFI010000319.1 GCA_020850025.1 Saprospiraceae bacterium | reverse complement strand
ACGGTGGACGACTTACGATTTAAGACTTTTACCTGGAGTAATTTTTGAGACAAAAATATTTATGCCCCATCGTTTCACCGCAAGTCGTATGTCGTAAATCGTAAGTCGTCCATCGTTCAAAAGCTTACTTGGGTAATAAAACGTTGTCGATAACGTGTACAATCCCATTGCTGGCGGTAACAGTAGCCAGTACATTGGCGCCATTAACGGTAATTTTGCCGTCTTTGACCCCCATGGTTACGCTTCCACCGTTAGCCATGGAAATGACCTGGCCATCGGTGAACATTTCAGGCTTGTACACCGCAACAGCTACATGGTATTGCAGGATGTCGGACAAGGCTTCTTTCTTGTCGGGTTTAAGCAATCCTTCCACAGTGCCTGCCGGGAGTTTTTCGAATGCGGCATTGGTAGGTGCAAACACGGTAAACGGGCCTGCGTTAGACAATACATCCACCAGTTCGGCAGCCTTGACGGCGGTCACCAGGGTGGTGTGATCTTTGCTGCCAACAGCTACCTTCACGATGTCCTTTTGAGAATCATTGTCTTCTACGGAAGCCTGGCCGCCTTCTACAGCCGCCGCATCTCCGGAAGCAGCTTGTTGTGGCGCGGAATTGTTGCAGTTGGAAAACCATATAACAAGCAAGAGGCCCAACATTGAGCGAATCAAAAAGTTGATTTTCATATTAAGGTGGATTTAATAGTGAACAGAGTTAGTGCAGCTGGTTAAAGCAGTGTGATTGGTTTCATAACGGGTTTATCATCTTTCAGCATTTCAGGGGTAAGCGAGGGAATTATTTTTTCAGCCTTATCCAACAAATACACCATAAAGCTGCGCAGCAGCATCAGGCCGAAAGGCATTCTTTCCACTACTACGGCATACAGGCTGACCGGCCGGAACGGGACATCCCCGATTCCGTCATGGTTGAGGTCGTACCCTTCGTAACGATCCCAGTAATTACTGTCGAAAGTGTTGAGTACCAGCGAGCCGTTAGTGGAAACATCAAAGGAGTTGCCCATGAAGTTGTTTTGCCGAACCGTGTTGGCATCGCAACTGGCCTGAACCCGAAGTGCCCAACCATTCTCGCGGAAAACATTCTGCTCCAGGGTAATCCGGCTGGCGCCTTCCATGTACACGCCGGCAGAATTATGCTCAAAAACGTTTTTCCAGATATGACTGTCGGAGATATCCTTCAGCAACAACCCGTAAGCGCTGCTGCCCCAGTTGTACCCAAACTCGTTTTCCGTCATTTTTACCTGGCGGGAATACATCACGGCCACCCCTGCGCCATTGTTGTGAAAACGGTTGTGGTGATAATGATCGTTGTGCGAGAACATGAAGTGCAGGCCGTACCGAAGATTATACTCGCTATGATTGAAGCGGATCTCGGAATCGGTCACAAACTCGAAGTATATACCATCCCGCTGTGCGGTGAGGTAGTTTTCCTCTATGACAGCACGGGCACATTTCCATAAATGAATGCCATTGCCGCTGTTTTGTTCCTCTTTAATGATGCCTCTAATTTGATTTTGGGAAACCTGGCAATCAAGCGTATTGGAGAGGTAAATACCAAAGGTGCAATTGAACAAACGGTTGCCAATGATCCGGACACGGTCGGAAGACAAGACCTTGATTCCAGCCACGTCCAGGGTGCTGAGCTGACCGCTGTTCCGGATGTCGAGCCCCTGAATGAGCACATCCGATACGTTTACGGTGATGATCTCGCAGTTGTGTTGTCCATCCAATATAGGGAACCCTAAACCGATTAGCGCGATACGCTTGTCAATCGAAAGATTTCCCTCGGTATAGGTTCCTTCATGCACCCAAACGGTATCGCCGGGTTGTGCCTGCTCAATGGCCGTGCGAATGGAGGAATACACTTGTCCACTCCCCACATGCAGCCCCTTGGCCGCGCCCAACAGGCTCCAGCAACAAGATAAAAGCAAAATACCTAAGAATCGCATCATAAACTCCCGAGTGTTGGTACCCTGGAGCCGGATGGACTCTCAAGGCAATCTATTCTTCGTGTTCGTTTTCTTCGCCACCGTTATGCTGGCCGACGCCCTGACTATTCGCCCATTGCACGAGCGTATTTTTTTGCGCATCGCTTAATTTGGCCTCCGGGTGCAACCAGGTATAACTGGCAAGCGGCATTTCGTTTTTCTGAATGACTTCCGCAATTTCCTCCATCACCTTACCCTTATCTTCTGCCGACACCTGACCATACACTGAAAAATTCAGGTGTTCTCTACCTTCATTTATATGATTGGCAAGCCACCATGAAACCGGCGCTATCTTACTGTACCACGGATAAACGGTTTCGTTAGAATGGCAATCGTAACAAGCGCTTTTTAAAATACTTGTTATCTCGGCAGGCGGGCTGGCCACTTGCTCAAAACTTTGCGCCTGATCAGTTGGAGGGTTATCCTGTGCAGGACGTATGAATTGGATCAAAAGGAGCGCTATTAATAAAGCGCCAAGGATTTTTTTCAACATGACTAAAAGTTTTATTGCATCACAAACGTAATAAAACCCTCAGTAAAATGCATTGATCTTTATCACACACCGCAATGACCTTACAGACTTCCTGCAAGAGCGTTCCAGGATTTCTCCTCTCCCCCACCCAACTCGGCTTTTACAGCATTGAGATCGTTTTGATCTGAAAATGCGGCAACATCTGCCCGCATGGGACTCTTCAGCGCTTCATTATACAGGAAAAATGCCTGGTGGACATCCACAAACTGCCCGGTCTTTTTAAAATCTACCGCCAGCGTGAAGGCGGTGTTTTCCGGCGTCACTTCTCCGGTTTTGATAAAATTATTCAGGCAATTGAGATCGTCGAATTTGTACACTTTTCCCTTTTTGGTCACCACTTCTGCGCCATAGCGCTTATCTGTCAGTGTCATTTTGCAAGAGTGGCAATTGTCTTCGCCATAGCGGATAGGCTCAGGAGCCGGGGTGCAGGCCATCATCTGAGTAGCGGAAAAAATTAATACAGCTATCCCGGCTTTCCCGGCTCCACCTATGTTGTTTTTAGCCAATTTGCGCTGCTTGAAGAATTCCCACCACCATAACACAGTTGCCAGCAGACACACCACAATGATGATCCAGGCGCCAATATCAGGTCCTGAAAAGGAGGTGAAATTCAACAAGTTTTTATACCCGATTACAGGTGGTTGGTACGACATGTCCGGCACCTTGATGGCCGCATTGGGATCCAGATTATGACCGTAATCATACCCCCATGACCAGAAGTCGTACAAGGCTGCAAAACCATAAGCATAGGACAGAAGCGTAAAGAAGAACAAGGTTCGCCCACTGCCCAAAACAGCAGCCGCAAGGCCCACTGCCATCAAGAAACCAATCAGCAACGCGATGTATTCAAACTCAGGAAACATTTCCACACTTATGTGCTTCATGCCGATGTAGTGATTCAGACCATTGATGATGTCGATATTCCCGCTGAGATTGTTGTGCCAGATTTTCATCACCAGGCCTTCCGGGTATTGGGGCGCCCACAGCATGATTTGCCAGAGCGGAACGTAAAAGGTCGCAATCAGCGACAAACTTGCCACCCCAAGTATGATTCGGGTTGTTGTACTTAACTTCATGGATCGAGTGTTTTGGTGTTTTGGTGTTTTGGTGTTTTGGTGTTTTGGTGCTGGGTGAGGGATGGAAGGGGACACTAAGGGTCACCTTTTATGGCGTCTCTTAGTGTCCCTGATCCCTGATTGGTAAGCCTTTCAAACAATCATGATTTTTGATTGTCCGTACTTCAGGCTCCTTTTATTTGGAAGCTCCGGTTGGCTCAGCCTTGTTGCCGGTGCTGAAGGAAAGCGGCACGTTGGAGCCTCTTGGAGAAACCCTCACATATCCTTGCATCTCCTGGTGAAGTGCAGAGCAGAAGTCGGTGCAATACATCGGGAATACCCCTGTGCGATCTGGAACCCATTTAAGGGTGCATGTTTCGCCTGGCATAACCAGGATTTCTGCATTATTGGCTCCCTTAACAGCAAAGCCGTGCGGTACGTCCCAGTCTTGCTCCAGGTTGGTCAAGTGGAAATACACCTCGTCGCCCAGTTTGACGCCCTCAATGTTATCCGGCGTAAAGTGAGAGCGAATGGAGGTCATCAGCACGTGTACCTTGTTGCCTTCGCGGAAAACTTTGGTTTCCTTTTCTCCCTTGGCCACGTATGGGTGATTATTTTCTTCAATTTTGAAGAATTTAACCGACTTGGGCTGTATCAGACTGGCCGGAATGGCTTCAGCGTAGTGAGGTTCGCCAGTGGTTGGGAAGTCGAGCAGGAGCTTCATTTTATCGCCACTGATGTCGTACAACTGAGCGGATTGAGTCAGTTCCGGACCGGTGGGCAGATAGCGGTCTTTGGTAATCTTGTTGTAGGCAATTACATATTTGCCGTGCGGCTTGCGGGTTGGACCGCCGGGTATGCTAAGGTGACCGATGGAGTAATAAGTAGGAACGCGGTCTACCACTTCCAGCTTTTCTACATTCCATTTCACGATTTCAGAAGAAACGAAGAAAGAAGTGTAAGCGAAACCTTTACCGTCGAATTCGGTGTGCAATGGGCCAAGACCCGGCTTTTTCACCTCGCCGTGCAATACTGCGTCGTATTTCAACACTGGAATACCGTCAAACTCTGCTTCGAAGCTTTTATCGGCGATGGCTTTTTGTATTTTGCTGAAGGAGAACACCGGAATGACAGCCGCCAGTTTACCGGAACCGCAGATGTATTCACCGGTAGGATCAACGTCGCAACCGTGTGGAGATTTCGGACATGGCATGAAATACACGATGTCTTTCAACTCCTTAGGATCCAGTACGATGGTTTCGGTTTCAATGGTAGAGGTGGCTGAGTGTGTTTTTTCGTCGTACACATTGTGTGCATAACGTACTTTGGAAACCTTTCCTTTGCCGGCTTTGGCATACTCCTCGCATTTTTTCCAGTTAACAGCCATGATAAAATCTTTATCCTTCTGAGAGGCATTTACCTCCAGCAAGGTATTGGCTTGTTCTGTGTTATAGCAGGAGAAGAAGAACCAGTCGTGCGAAGGACCGCGGCCGCACCGAGCCAGGTCGAAGTTGACACCGGGCAGCAATACCTGGAAGCTGACTTTCATATTGCCGGATTCGGGGTTAATACCGATGAATGAAACCGTGCCTTTGAAGTTTTGCTTATAGGTGCTGATACTTACATCCGGGTTGGATTCCTGGTTGTCGAGTGGGTAGGAGAATCGTGTACCGGCAACAGCGTATTCGGAATTTTCTGTCAGGAACGGAGAGGAGTGGTTGCCGGAGCTGTTGGGGATTTCGATAATTTCCGCGGTACGGAAGGTAGACAGGTCAATACGGGCGATACGCGGGGTATTGTTACCGTTTACGAAAGCCCAGCGACCGTCGTGTTCACCATTGGTGGTAGAAAGGCCAATGTGGTGAGAGTCGTCCCAAGGTACAAAACCGTGCGATGTATTAAGCATGGGTTTGGTTTCCTCGCTGTATCCGTATCCGCTTTCCGGGTTTACGGAGAAAACAGGAATAATACGGAACAGGCGTCCGGAAGGAATTCCGTAAACGCTCACCTGGCCGTTAAAACCGCCAGAAACGATGTTATAAAATTCGTCGTATTTACCAGGTGCTACATAAACTTTACCAGCGGCATCGCCTTCAACGGCGCTAACCGGATTGCTGGGTTTGCAGCCTGGCGACAGCAACACGGCTGGTACGGCTATCGCGGCTGCGATGATGAGAGAGAGGTATGTGCGTTTCATAAAGATGTTGAATTGATTTGTGGCTTTGTTGCATGAATCCCAGAGGATCGGGTCATTTTTAGGAAGAAAAGTGAGCCAGCAAGCGTATTTTT